>JBKJNM010000087.1:0-4369 GCA_046593655.1 Lacibacter sp.
TTTGAACAAGGTTTTACCCATCTAATAGGTGAAAGAAAGAACAGGGGGTAAACATTGAATGTATAAGCAATTTTGCTTATAAAATCGAAGTATCAATGTTTGCCCCCTTGCCCAAAAT
This sequence comes from Lacibacter sp., assembly GCA_046593655.1. GTDB lineage: Bacteria > Bacteroidota > Bacteroidia > Chitinophagales > Chitinophagaceae > Lacibacter. Next base: position 119 of record JBKJNM010000087.1, read on the forward strand.
GAAATTGATTCTCCTCCATTCGAATCCTTCCTCCTTCTATCCTTTTGCTCTGAGACATAGTCTCTTACTGATGAGCATTTTTCATTCATTATATTTTTAAAGAGATTTTTTTTTATTGCCAGGAAAACAAGCTGAATGAATAGGCTTACTTGCACGCATACCTCTCCTCTTGTGTATTCTTGTTGCCATTATTCCTTTAATACATAGCCGACACACAAAGCCAACCTTGCAAAGAGCTAAAAATTTCCAACACACAGCCCACCCACCACCCAAATCCAACATTGAGCTGACAATTTCTTATTTTGCAAAGTATCTCACAAATTATTAGATGATTGACAAAAAAACCTTATCCGAAAGGGATATATGCACCAAGTTTATCACACCAGCTTTGGAAAAGGCTAAGTGGGACAAATTGACTCAAATATTGGAGGAGGTTTCTTTCACAGACGGTAAAATTTATGTTCGGGGAAAACTCACCGCAAGAGGAGCAAGAAAACGAGCTGACTATATTCTTTATTTCAAACCCAACATACCCATTGCAATCATTGAAGCCAAAGACAATAACCATTCGGTGAGAGCAGGCATTCAGCAAGGGCTTGACTATGCAAAAATCCTTGACATTCCTTGTGTATTCAGCAGCAACGGTGACGGATTTTTATTTCACGACAGAACAGCAACCGACGGAAACATTGAAACTGAAATCGGTTTAGATAATTTCCCAACTCCCGAACAGCTTTGGGAGAAATACAAAAAATATAAAGGCATTGGCACAACCGAAGCGGAGAAAGTTGTTTCTCAAGATTATTATTTTGATGGCAGCGGAAGAAAGCCACGATACTATCAACAAATTGCAATCAATAGAACTGTAGAAGCTATAGCCAACGGACAGAACAGAATTTTGTTGGTGATGGCAACAGGCACGGGGAAAACCTACACCGCTTTTCAAATCATTCATCGCTTGTGGAAAGCAGGAGCAAAAAAACGTATCTTATTTTTAGCCGACAGAAACAATTTGATAGACCAAACACGGAGAGGCGACTTCAAACATTTCAAAGATAAAATGACGGTGGTAAAACACCGAATGGTCGACAAGAGTTATGAAATTTATTTGGCTTTGTATCAGGGGTTGACTGGTAACGAAGAAGAAAAAAATATCTACAAACAATTTTCTCCCGAAATTTTTGATTTGATTGTGGTTGACGAGTGCCATAGAGGAAGTGCAAACGAAGACAGCAGTTGGAGAGAAATTCTAACTTACTTCAAGAAGGCAACACAAATCGGTTTAACAGCAACACCAAAAGAAACAAACACCGCAAGCAATACCGAATATTTTCAAGACCCAATTTACACTTACAGTTTAAAGCAGGGAATTGACGATGGTTTCTTAGCACCTTATCGTGTGGTAAGAATAGGCTTAAATGTAGATTTGGAAGGTTGGAGACCAACGGGCGGTAAAACAGACAAAGACGGAAATCCAGTTGAAGATAGAATTTACAACCGCAGAGATTTTGACCGTCATCTTGTAATTGAAGAACGCACCGACACTGTTGCAAAAAAATTGACCGAATTTCTGAAAGGGTACGACCGCTTTGCAAAGACAATTGTTTTTTGCCAGGACATTGACCATGCGGAAAGAATGAGAACTGCATTACAAAGACACAATAGTGATTTAGCTGCCGCCAATCACAAGTATATAATGCAGATTACAGGCGACAATGACGAAGGCAAACGGGAGTTAGACAACTTTATTAACCCCGAAGAAATATATCCGGTTGTTGCTTGCACATCCGAACTTATGACTACAGGAGTAGATGCTCAAACTTGCAAAGTAATTGTCTTAGACAGCAACATTGCAAGCATGACTAAATTCAAACAAATCATTGGCAGAGGAACACGAATTAATGAGGACTACAACAAACTTTATTTTACCATTTTAGACTTCAGAAACGCAACTGATTTGTTTGCCGACCCAAATTTTGATGGCAACCCGATAAGAATAAAACCAGTTACAGAGGAAACAGATTTAGGAAATATAGTTGACGAAGAAGAAAACAGCACCGAGAATTTGATTGACGAAGAAACAGGTGAGGAAATAATTATTACACCGCCTTACATCAGGACACCAGAAGAATCTTTTGAACCAAACATTAGTGAGCCAAGAGAAAAAATTTATGTCAATGGAGTTGATGTTTCTGTTTTGGTAAGTCGTGAATTATACTTTGACCAAAACGGCAGACCAATCACAGCAAGTTTGAAAGACCACACGAAAGAAATTATTAAAGGAAAATTTGCTTCGTTGGATGATTTTTTAAACCGTTGGAACAACAGCGATAGAAAAGAAGCAATCATTGAAGAACTGCAACAGCAAGGAGTTTTAGTAGAAGCCCTGATGGAAGCCGTTGAAAATAACTGCGACTTGTTTGATTTGATTTGTCATATTGCCTACGGCCAGCCACCACTCACAAGAAAAGAAAGAGCTAACAATGTGAAGAAACGAAACTACTTTACAAAATATGGTGAGCAAAGCAGAAAAGTATTAGAAGCATTACTTGACAAATATGCTGATGAAGGAATTGAAAACATAGAAAGCATGGAAGTATTAAAAGTGAAACCACTTACAGAGTTTGGTTCACCAATAGAAATAATTAAAGAATTTGGCAGCAAAGAGAAATATTTGCAAGCAGTAAAAGAATTAGAAAACGAATTGTATAAATCAGCATAAAATAAATAGGGACTATTGCGACTTTTGTGACACAGTGAGCAAAGTCCCCGGAGTCACTATAGTCCCTAAAAGATAATGAAAGAAGAAAAAGAAAATAATAAAGGTTTTATACCCCAGCATGGTGGCTACAGAAATCTGATAACTTATCAGAAATCTGAAATTATTTATGACGGTACTATATATTTTACTAAAAGGTTCTTTCAAAAATATGACCGCACCATTGATCAAATGGTACAAGCTGCAAGAAGTGGTAAACAGAATATTGTAGAAGCAAGTATGGCTTCAGGCACTTCTAAAGAAATGGAAATAAAATTGACCAATGTTGCAAGAGCATCTTTAGAGGAACTTAAAATTGACTTCCAGGATTTTCTTAGAACACAAAAACTTTCCATTTGGGATAAAGAACATAAGTTAACTACCCGATTTAGAGAAATAAATAAAACTCCTAACGCAACATACGCTACTTACCAAAAGGCAATAGAACACGAACAACCAGAAATTTGTGCCAATTCAATGATTTGCCTAATTAACATAGTTAGTTATTTATTGGCACAACAAATTAAATCTTTGGAAAAGGCCTTTATGAATGAAGGTGGGCTTAGAGAAAGAATGACAAAAGCAAGAATTGAAATAAGAAACAATAACAAGAATAATAAATGAGCAACATTTCAGGCACAATAGCATCAATAAGAACAATCATGTGGCAGGACACAGGATTGAACGGAGATGCACAACGCATTGAACAACTGGGTTGGATGCTTTTTCTAAAAATATTTTCCGATAAAGATTTGGAATTAGAGTTAATGAATTCCGAATACAAATCTCCTATTCCTGAAGAATTTCATTGGGTAAAAGAAAAAGGGAATTGGGCTGGTGACGATGAAGGAATTACAGGTGATACCCTTTTGGAGTTTGTTGACCGTAAGTTGTTTCCTGCTTTGCGTAACCTAGATGTAAGTACAGGAAACCGCAGAGCATTGATAGTTCGTGAAGTGTTTGAAGGCAATAACAATTATATGAAAAGCGGAATCAACATTCGTAAAGTGTTGAACAAACTAAACGAAATTGATTTCAACATTGCAAAAGACCGTCATGCTTTTGGCGAGTTGTATGAAAGCATTTTAAAGGAATTGCAGAGTGCAGGTAAAAGCGGAGAGTTTTACACACCAAGGGCGGTAACACAATTCATTACCGACACCATTAACCCGAAGGAAGGAGAAAAGATTTTAGACCCTGCTTGTGGCACCGGTGGTTTTCTTACTTGTGCAATTGAAAACTTAAAGAAGAAAGCAAACAGCGTTGAAGCAAGAAAAGCATTGCAGGAAAATGTAGTGGGTTGGGAATACAAACCACTTCCCTATTTATTGGCTACAACCAATTTAATTCTGCACGACATTGAAGTTCCGAACATTCGTTTTGGTGATGCATTGGACCAACCGTTGAGCAACTTTACAGAGAAACATAGAGTTGATGTAATTATTGCCAATCCACCTTTCGGTGGAATTGTGGCGAATAACAACGAGAATAAC
>JBKJNM010000035.1:0-3594 GCA_046593655.1 Lacibacter sp.
TATAGTTTTGTGTTATAAATCAAAGCAGTTATGACACAGGAAGAATTCAAGGCAAAAGCTAAAAAGATCAACGAACGGGTATGGGTTGGCCTCATTATCATCGGAATTGGTATAGTGATCCTTCTCAGGAACTTAAATTTTCCCTTCCCATCTTATTTGTTTACATGGCCCGTGATCCTGATCCTGGTTGGGGTGGTATCCGGAATTAAAGAACGGTTCAAATCCGGCGCATCGTGGATAATGATGGGACTGGGCGTCTTTTTTTTAATCATGAAAATATATCCCGGGTGGAACCTAAGTACTTTCTTTTGGCCGGCAATTATAATTGCTGTGGGTTTAAGCTTTTTACTGAAACGGGATTGCATGACGGTTAAACGTAAAAAATCTTTTCAAACCAGGGATAAAACACAGGAAACTTTTACAACAGAACATACATCCATGCACGATTCATCAAAAGATGTGCTGGATGCAGCTGCTGTTTTTGGTGTGGTAAAGAAAAATATTTATGCCAAAAATTTTAAAGGCGGTGAAGTAGTAACCGTATTCGGTGGTTCAGAAATTAATTTGATGAATGCTGATTTTACCGGCGAAGTAAAACTGGAGATCGTTAATATTTTTGGAGGCACCACACTCTTCATTCCTCCTCATTGGCAAATACGTAGTGAAGCAGCTGCTGTTTTTGGAAGCATTGAAGATAAGCGGGCAGAACCTGCAGGTATTGCGATGGATAAGATATTGATCATTGATGGATTTGTGATGATGGGCGGTATTGATATTAAATCAAGATAAGGATGTAGTGTCATGCTCACCATGTTGAAGTCCCGATGAATAAACAAGCAAGTTAATAAACCATTAAACCTTATCACCAACTAATTGCAACATGAACTGGTATCTTGTAAAAATAGTATTCCAAATTATTTGTGGTAACGGAAACCACAAGCCACAGTTTGAAGAGCAATTGCGGCTTGTGTGGACCGACGATGCAGAAGAAGCCATTGCAAAAGCAAATTGCATTGCGTTGCAGGAAGAAGAGGCTTTTATGAATCAATCGAATCAATTGGTGCAGTGGAAATTCATTGCAATAACAGATATTTATCCTTTACAAACAGATGTTGATGGTACAGTTCTGTTTTCAAAGATCAGTGAAGAAGAAAATGCTGCCTGGTTTATTCAATCAGTCAAACTCCGTTCGCAGGATCTGCTAACTCATTTTACAAGCATCATTCAATCATAAAACCAACGCATTGGCATTATCACCTTTCCGTTCAAAGCAATTCATGATTCCCTTCTGCATCAGTTGGTTTGTGTGGATTTGTGTGCACCACCTTGCTTTATACAGTATGGGGCTCGATTGGTTTTCGGCGCTTACGGATAGTTTGGTGAGCAATTCATTACTCATCTATGTTTCGCTTTTGCTCATTACCATACTGCGGTTTTATTTACCACGCAAACAAGGTTTTTTAAACCTCTTTGTCTGGATCATCCTGCTTACAGGGGGCTGGTTCTTTGTAAACAATTTGGTGATGGATTTCTTTTTGAAAGAAAAAACATCTTATCAATCTTTGATGACCAACACCTGGCCCTTACGGATTGCCATTGCATTTCTCATTAATGGCTGTGTGAGCCTGATTGGTTATGCATATTACAGCTGGCAGGAACGTAACGTAACAGAGCAACAAAAAAATGATGCAGAAAAATTAACCAAGGAAGCGGAGTTGTATAAATTACGTCAGCAGTTGCAACCGCATTTTTTATTCAATGCATTGAATTCAATTAATGCTTTGATCGGTTCAAGACCTGCAGAAGCACGGAATATGGTACAACAGTTATCAGCGTTCCTTCGTTCCACATTAAAAAAAGAAGAACAGCAATGGGTACTGCTGGAAGAAGAAGCTCATTCACTTCAGTTGTATCTTGAAATTGAAAAAGTACGTTTTGGCAACAGGTTATCAACCCGTATTGAAATAGATGCAGATGCGTTGACAATGCATGTCCCCGCTTTGTTATTACAACCATTGGTGGAGAACGCAATAAAGTTTGGATTGTATGATACGATCGGTGAAACATTGATCAGTTTGAAAGCAAGCAATGAAAAAGGCGAGTTATTGATTACAGTTGAAAATCCGTTTGATCTTGAAACAGTTTCTGCACAAAAAGGAACCGGGTTTGGATTGAGTTCGGTTCAACGCAGATTGTTTTTGTTGTTTGGCCGTAACGATTTGCTGCAAACCGAAACAAAAAAAAATATCTTTAGCACAACAGTAAAAGTACCGCAACCATATCTTCCGGAGGTTATCAAAACAGTTGACAATAAGCAGATGTTTGTATGAACTATAAAGTATTGATCATAGATGATGAGCCATTGGCACGCAGCATTGTAAAAGAATGCCTGCAGCAACACCCCCGGTTGCAGTTAATGGAAGAATGTACAAACGGGTTTGAAGGAGTGAAAGCTATTCAGCAGCATCAACCCGATTTAATTTTTTTGGATATACAAATGCCCAAGATCACCGGTTTTGAAATGCTGGAGCTCATTGAAAACCCTCCGCATGTGATCTTTACTACAGCTTTTGATGAGTATGCCATGCAGGCCTTTGAAGCCAATGCGATTGATTATTTATTAAAACCTTTTTCGCAGCAACGTTTTAATAAAGCCATCGGCAAATGGATGGAGATCAGCAAAACACAAACAACAACATCAACAGAACATTTATTAAAAGAAGCAGCGAAACACCCTGCACAAAATGAACGGGTGGTGGTAAAAACGGGAACAAAGATCAAGATCATTCCGGTCAATGACATTCATTATTTAGAAGCGGCTGATGATTATGTAAAAATTGTAACCGGCGAAGGAAGTTTTTTAAAAAAGCAAACCATGTCTTATTTTGAAGAAGTGCTGAAGGCTTCCTTGTTTGTAAGAACCCATCGTTCTTATATGGTAAACATCCAACAGATCACAAGAATTGATCCGTATGAAAAAGAAAATCACGTGGCTGTTTTAAAATCAGGTGCAAAAATTCCTGTAAGCCGTGCAGGTTATCCGAAATTGAAAACACTGTTGGGTTTATAATGCTTACCATTCCTGCCCTACCCAAACAGCACCGCCAATGCTATCTCTTGCAGCACCTGTATCAGCACTGAAAAAATTATTTTCTTCCCGCCAGCGGAGAACAGCAAAAAAAGCAGCGGCAATAGATTCTTTATAAGCAGCTGGTTCAAGTGTATTCAATATTTTTTCTGCATGATTTACAACAGGTATGGTACGTCCGCCCAATGCAAGATTGATGTTATTAAAATCGCTCACCACATTTATTCCTGTAATAGCAGCAACAGCAGCGCCATCGCCCAGTTGATGATTTATTTTTGTTGAAGATGAATGAAGACCCGGATGTCCGGCAACTCCAATCAGCTGTACCTGGTAATCGAGTTGCTGATCAATGATGAACTGCTTGGCCATGTTGCCAATCAGGTGACCAAAATCAACATGCAATTGCATATAATCAACAGCAGCAAGTGAAGGGGCTCCCTGCAAACGGTTTTGCCATTCTTCGGTATAAGGATAAGATGCCACCTGCCTTGTTTCATAAGCCCATT
>JBKJNM010000214.1:0-6123 GCA_046593655.1 Lacibacter sp.
TGCCCTTACTCAGCATTGAAAATTTATTATCGTGAACGTAAGCGAAATTATGTTTTCGATTTACCTGAAGAAAAAGACAAACAGTCTGCCTATGTTTTAGAGCAATTAAAAACAACGAATTACGGAAGATGTGTTTACCGGATGGAAAACGATCAACCTGATCATTACACAACCAATATATTGTTTGAGGATGGCATAACGGCCAGTTTTAGTATGGAAGCTTTTACATCCTATGAAGGAAGAAGAACAAGAATAATGGGAAGCCTTGGCGATATTGTTGGCGATATGACCAGCTTTGTGCATACCGATTTTACTACCGGTAAAAAAACAGAATGGAAAACAGCCACTGATGGACACGGTGGTGGCGACTGGCGTTTAGCAGCGAATTGGGTTGAAGCAGTTGCAAAAAATGATGCTTCACTTCTAACATCTACTATCGATGCTTCTATTGAAAGCCATTTGATGGGATTTGCTGCAGAACAAAGCAGGAAAGAAAATAAAGTAGTGGAGATAAAAGTGTAAAAGTTTGACCTGCCAGGTTTATTTCTATTATGCTGTATGAAATTAATCAGGCTGATCGAACTGATTTATTAACCTGTCTGGTCTTGCAATTTAGTTAACTCATCTTCTAAACAAGTTGGGCCCGGATAGAAATCCTGGGCCCTTTTGCTTACCTCTGAAACCACAAAAAAATAGATTTTTTATGATCAGATATTTTAAATGAAATAAACCATCATTCACAATTGTAATGTTGTAACAAAGGGGTAGAACAGTAAGTTCATCAGCGGGATATGGTGGAACAAAGCAAGCTCTGCACTGGAAATTGGAATTGGGATAGACAGGAGACCAGAAGTAATGAGATAAATATAGACAGCCCTTTCCAGATTTGCAAGCAAATTCAGGAAGAAAGTTCTTTTAATGCAGCTTCAAATGCCTTTTTCGGTTTGTATTGATACCAGCAGCCGGGGCGGTTTTCTTTAATACCATATCAATACTTTGCATACCCAATAGCTTCCAATCTCCTTTGGTTTAGTAAGCTATCAGTTTACAATGCTAAAAATCATGGCAAAACCGCTTCGAAAATCTTGAACAGGCATCTATAGCCTACAGGCTCTTTTGAGACCATGGCCATATGCTTAAAGGAGATAAAACAGTTGCTGATTTGTAAAATTCAGCTCCTGATTACTTAATTTTAAAGCTATGTTTTTACACCTGCATCCTGATAATCCTCAACCTCGTCAAATCAAAACAATTGTTGACTGTTTGCTGAGCGGTGGTATCATTATCTATCCAACTGATACCATTTATGGTTTGGGTTGCGATATTTTTCAACACAAGGCTGTTGAACGTATTTGCCGCATTAAAGAGGTGGAACCGCAAAAAGCTCAGTTATCTTTTATATGTGACGACCTCAGCGATCTGAGCACTTATACCAAAAGCATTTCAACACCATTATATCGTTTGTTGAAACAATACCTGCCCGGCCCCTATACTTTCATCTTACCTGCAAGTAAAGAAGTTCCTAAAATTTTAAAGAGTAAAAAAGATACCATCGGTTTGCGTGTTCCTGATAATAACATTGCAAGAACGATCGTACGGGAATTAAATCATCCTATCCTCAGTGCTTCATTGCCCGGAGAAATGGTGGAAGAATATACTGATCCTGAAATGATTTTTGAAAAATTCAGGAAGTTGGTTGATATAGTTGTTGATGGCGGTATTGGCGGAATGATCCCTTCCACTGTTGTTGATTGCACAACCGATGAATCCATCATCATCAGAGAAGGATTGGGCGAATGGGTGGGTTGAGCTAAGTGTTCAAAACAACTCTTTCTCTTTTTGTGGTTGTATATTAAATGACATACGGTGATAACCACACAAACCATACTGTTCAATTGCCTTGCGATGCTCTTCTGTTCCATAACCTTTATTATTCTTCCAGTAGTACTGTGGAAAATTTTCATGCAGCCTCAGCATATATTCATCCCTGTAGGTCTTGGCTAAAATGCTGGCTGCTGCAATGGAAGCAAATCGTCCATCGCCTTTTACAAAACATTTGTGTGGGATGCGATTGTATTTGATAAAGCGATTTCCATCGATTAAGAGTAATTGAGGTTGTTGGTTGAGTTGATCCAAAGCCAGGTGCATGGCTTTGAACGATGCTTTCAGAATATTGATCCGGTCAATCTCTGCTGCTTCAACTTTTGCTACAGCAAACGAAACGGCTTCCTGTTCAATGATCAGCCGCAATGTATCCCTGTCTTTTTGTTTCACCTTTTTGGAATCATTGAGCAGGGGATGATGAAATTGTTTGGGTAGAATTACAGCAGCAGCAAATACAGGTCCGGCATAACATCCACGTCCGGCTTCATCGCATCCGGCTTCAAGCAACTGTTCCTGGAAAAAAGAAAGCAAAGACATCTCCATTCAAAAATAAGCAGCAGGAACCATTCTTTTTCAAATTGAAAATAATATTCAACCTTTACAAATGAGTATTGAGCAACTGAACCATGATCTGCTCCGAAAATGCTACCCGCTTTTTGAAACGGAGCTTGCAGAAGAAATAGAAGTGGGGGGCATATACAAAACCTTTAAAGCAAATGAAGTATTAATGCGTAAAGGCCAGTTCATCCGTAATACTATGTTTGTATTAAACGGGTTGATCAAAATATACAGAGAAGATGATGATGGCAATGAATTTCTCATGTATTATTTAAAACCCGGCGAAGCCTGTGCGTTGTCAATGGTATGTGCTGCCAAACATGAAGCCAGCCCTATTATGGCAAAAACTGTTGCTGAAACAGAAGTGATGATGGTGCCGGTTGATATAATGAGTGAATGGGCCACAAAATATAAAAGCTGGTACTTGTTTGTAATAGAAACTTACCGAAACCGTTTTGATGAGTTGCTGATTACACTCGATAATGTTGCATTCAGAAGTATGGATGAACGTTTGGAATTTTATCTCAAACGGGCAAGGGATGTACAACAAACAAGTATGATTGAAATCAGCCACCAGGAAATTGCTAATGAACTGAATTCATCAAGAGAAGTGATTTCAAGATTATTGAAAAAAATGGAACAAAAGGGCAGTCTCAGTCTTCATCGGAATGTGATTGAGCTAAAAAATCTGTAAAAAACTTTGTTCTGTGATATGTATCACTAACCATACAATTAATACCCTTCATATTTGTCTGCATGGAAATAATCGGATACATCGCATCGATATTAATTGGCATTTCACTGGGTCTTATCGGAGGCGGTGGATCTATCTTAACCGTTCCTGTGTTGGTTTATCTCTTTGGAGTTAATCCTGTTCTTGCAACAGCCTACTCTTTATTTATTGTTGGTGCCACTTCATTGGTTGGTGTTTTTCCTAAATACAAACAGGGACTGGTGAACTTAAAAACAGCCCTGATCTTCGGTGTACCGGCCATTATTGCTGTGTATGCAACAAGAAGGTTGATTGTACCGGCAATTCCTGATGAACTATTTACCATTGCTGATTTTGTTGTAACCAAATCCATCTTAATGATGTTGCTTTTTGCAATATTGATGGTTTTTGCTTCTTACTCCATGATCAAAGGAAAGAAGGAAGATGAAAATGGAAATGAAGCTGAGCAAACCTTCAATTACCCCATGATCCTGCTGGAAGGAACAGTTGTAGGTATTTTAACCGGGTTGGTTGGTGCAGGCGGTGGTTTTCTCATCATCCCTGCTTTGGTTCTTTTCAGCAAACTTCCTATGAAACAGGCAGTAGGCACCTCTTTGCTCATCATTGCAGCTAAATCATTAATTGGATTTACCGGAGATATTGGTCATACAATTATTGATTGGAAATTATTATTCATCGTAACAGCGCTTGCAATGGGAGGCATCTTTATTGGAAACAGGTTGAGTTCTAAAATATCCGCCGAAAAACTCAAAAAAGGTTTTGGCTGGTTTGTGCTGGTGATGGGTATTTACATTATCGTTAAAGAAGTATTTATTCAATAATAATTCTGCTAAATCTGATTCCTGAGATGTTGTTAAAGTGTAGGCAGTTGGAAGATGTTGAATCAATAGTTTGGCCTCCCTTAAAACTAATTCCATTTCCTTTGGCCTTCTCCTTCTGGAGAAGGTGCCCGAAGGGCGGATAAGGTAAGAGGGAACGAGCCTGTCTGCCGGCAAAGGCAGGGGTGAGGCTATGTGACATAAGTCATAGTATAGTATCAGCAGAAAACGCAATTTTGAATATTCAACTTAATAAAATAAAAAAACATCAAGATGAAGATTGAACAGATTTATACTGGCTGCCTTGCACAAGGTGCCTATTATATTGAAAGTGAAGGGGAAGCCGTAGTGATTGATCCATTGCGTGAAGTAAAATCATATATTGAAAAAGCTGAGCGCAGCAATGCAAAAATCAAATATGTTTTTGAAACACATTTCCATGCCGATTTTGTGAGCGGTCATATTGACCTTGCAAAACAAACAGGTGCCCAAATTGTATATGGCCCCAACGCTGAACCTGATTTTGAATTCTATTCAGCTAAAGATGGAGAGGAGCTGAAAGTAGGAAAGCTTACATTCAAAGTGCTGCACACACCAGGTCATACTATGGAATCAACCTGTTATTTGTTGAAAGATGAAAATGGAAAAGACATTGCCATTTTCACCGGCGATACGTTGTTCATTGGTGATGTTGGACGGCCCGATCTGGCACAAAAAATTTCAGGCGATCTTACCCAGGATAAGCTGGCAGGTTATCTATTCGATTCATTAAGGAATAAGATCATGCCATTGAGTGATGAAATCATTGTTTACCCTGCACATGGTGCAGGTAGTGCCTGTGGTAAAAACATGAGTAAAGAAACATCTGATACATTGGGTCATCAGAAAGCAGTTAATTATGCATTGCGTGCAAACATGACCAAAGAAGAATTCATTAAAGAAGTAACAACAGGTTTAACAGCACCTCCGCAATATTTTCCGCTCAACGTAATGATGAATATACATGGATACGATAGCATTGAAGAAGTGATTAAACGTGGCACACAGGAACTAAGCCCCGATGCATTTGAAACAGCAGCCAATGAAACCGGTGCATTGATTCTTGATACAAGGGATGCAGAAGTTTTTTCAAAAGGATTTATTCCCAACTCTATCAACATTGGTATTGATGGCAGCTTTGCTCCATGGGTTGGTGCAATGATTTCCGATGTAAAACAGGAAATCTTATTGGTTACAGATGAAGGACGTGAAGAAGAAGTGGTAACAAGATTAGCAAGAGTTGGTTATGATTATTCATTAGGTTATATAAAAGGCGGCTTCACAGCATGGAAGAACAGCGGAAAAGAAGTTGATTTTATACAAAGAATATCCGCTGAAAAGCTGGCTGAAAAAATCGCCAATAATGCTGACATTCATATTATTGATGTACGTAAGAACAGTGAATATGATGCGGAGCATGTAGAAAATGCTGAAAATGCTCCATTGGATTTTATCAATGAGAGCATGCTGAAATTAAATAAAGACAAAACCTATTATGTGCATTGTGCAGGTGGCTATCGTTCCATGATCTTTGCTTCTACTTTGAAAGCCCGTGGGTACGATCACCTCTTTGATGTAAGAGGTGGTTTCAAATCACTGAAAGACAGCGGCCTTTTTACAACCACTGATTATGTATGTCCTACAACTTTAAAATAAAAACCTGTGAACCATGTTTCGTGTAATTAAGAATTTATTTGCCCCACCCGCTGATTATAAATCGCTTGTTGATGCCGGGGCGATCATTGTTGATGTAAGAACTTCTGCAGAATTCAATAGCGGTCATATACAGGGAGCAGTCAATATACCGGTTGATATTATTGCACAAAAAGTGCACGAGCTCAAACAACAAGGCAAACCGGTTATTACCTGTTGCAGAAGTGGCGCAAGAAGCGGTATGGCCGTTAGCGTTTTAACAAAAGCAAATATTGAAGCATATAATGGAGGTACGTGGAATGCATTACAACGTGAAATAGTATAAATGAAAAAAATAATAAACGGTTGGTATTGGTATATCCCCGGGTTGTTGGTTGGCGCAGCATCTGGCTATCTTTACTGGAAATATTTTGGATGCGATGGCACTTGTCTTATTAC
>JBKJNM010000161.1:0-3075 GCA_046593655.1 Lacibacter sp.
CAACTTACGTATTTCAGCTAAATACTTTGGAGCTTCCGGGTTATCATTATCGGTATTGCTGCCACTCCATAAAGTTTTTTCATTGAGCTGGATGCGTTCCCTGTTTACATCACCAAACACCATTGCACCAATATTTCCATTTCCAAGTGGCAGGGCTTTCAACCATTGGGGGTCATTTTTCCAACCATTTTTATCATCCGGTGTCGAGGCATCTGCCGGTTGATTGTACCAAAGTTTTAGGTAACTACTCTGTGAATAAGCCAAACTTACATTGATCAAAAAAAAACAAATAAGCGGGTAAACTTTCATCATGATCTGTTTAAATGTTAATCGAAAATTGCAGGATAAATTTTTAGGGCAGGTAAATACCCCACTGGCGCAGGTCTCTCAACCTGATGCCTTACCGTTACTTGACCCCCTACTAATAAATTTTTTTGCCCTTTTTGGTATTGCATTCTTGAAAACATAGTTTTTGGAACTACCCTTAATTTAAAATTTATGCAAAAACTTTTTTGGGTACTTTAAGAATATTTAATTTAACTACTTATAATTTACAAAATCCAGATGATTAAATTTATTTTCTGATTAAAAAAAACTTCATGCGCTCATTATTAACAGCCGACAGTAATATCTTTTGTTTACCAGTAGTTTGTATTATTTTCATATCCTTAACATCCCCTTTTAAAACCAACCCGCTAATGGATGGTTTAACAACAGAAAAATTTCCTTTACCATCTCCCTGTAAGTAGCAGCCATAAGAAGCATCGTACCGTCCTGTCATTACATCAGTCTGGTATTCATTACCGGCTAACAATAAATCCATTTTTCCATCATTGTCTACATCGCTGCAAAGTATGGTGTTTACTGGTGCAAACTGCGTCTCTGCAGGAAGGTAATGTTTAATGAATTTACCATTACCTATATTTTCAAACCAACAAGTATGCAGTTCATCGCATTGTAGTTGAAGGAAGGGTTCACCACCTTCTTCTGTTTTAAAAATATCTTTCATTGTTGCATTGGCAAAATCTTTTGCATAGAGGTATTGCTTTTTAATTGCCGGCACTTGTTCTGTAAATTGATTTAATGAAATGGAGGGGTATAATGTGCTTTTGAATTCATTGTCTTTGATGTAATATCCTAAAACAGGGTCTATGCTTCCATTGCCATCAATATCTTTTGCATAAAGCACCATTGGCTTGTCTGGTGATACATGATACTTACAATTCATCCCCAGGTTACCTGCAACAAAATCAATATCGCCATCGTTGTCTATGTCAGTTGCAACCAGGCTCCTCCACATACCATTCGTATTTGTCAGGCCTGTTTGTATTGTTACTTCTTTGAAATGCCCACCTGTGTTTTTAAAAAATCGGATAGGCATCCATTCGCCTGCAATTACAAGGTCTGTTTTTTTATCATTGTCAAAATCAGTTGCTACAGCAGCGGTTACCATTCCCGCTCTTTGTAATTCAGGGCATACTGTACTAGTAACATCTTTAAAAACACCTTTATCATTTTGAAGAATATAACTTTTAGGAGCTGTCGGGTATTGGGTAGAAACCCGACCTCCAATAAAAATATCCAAATCGCCATCACCGTCAAAATCAAAAGCAACAGCTGTTTGGGCACTGGTATTTACTGATACAGGAATGGCAATTTCACTAAATGTAAAATTCCCTTTACCATCATTCAAATACAGCCGTGGCCGGTAATATTTTGAACCTTCATCAAATTCATTGCTGCCACTTGCTATAAACAAATCGGGATAGCCATCTCCATTTGCATCAAAGAAAATATTGCCCATATCTTCTTCATATTTATTGCCCGCCACTAAATCTTTACCAATAAATTTACCGTCAGCTTGTTGTACAAACAATTTACCGGATTGCTTGAAAGCGCCGCCAATGAAAAAATCCATCAGGCCATCTCCATTTACATCGGCCGAAGAAATAAACGGACCTAACTGGGAATATTTTTGTGGTAATAATCTTTGAAAGGCAAAGTCATTAAAAAATGTTTCTGTGTGCTTAAATTCAAGCCCGTTTGTTCCTGTTATATCTGTAAACAATGGATTGAGATTTGTTATTTCATTTATTTTCTCCACGATTCCATTGTGAATATTAACCGAAATGAATTGATTAGCATGTACCGATTTTATAAAATTTATTTTTCCATTTGGCCATATAATTTTTACATCTGCAACTGAATCTTTACCCATGCCAAAAAAAATTCTTTTATCTACTGTTGAAGCGTAACCTCTTACTGGATTCTGTTCAACAAATTGCGTTACTCCATTCGCAGTAAGATAAATTTTTGCCCCGAAAGCATCCTTATTTAAACTGTCACCTTTAAGATTGATGGATAAAAAATTATGAAGACCATCAGCTGTTTGTTTTGTAATCGTGTTATTAATAAAGACAAAAGCCGGTTGATTAATATTGTTCACTACAAGGTCAAGGTCTCCATCATTATCAATATCTACATATGCAGCTCCATTGGAAATAGACAATTCATCAATTCCTGAAATATTGTTTTGATTGCTGAATGTATAATCGTGGTTATTGTGGTAGAGATAATTTTGTAATGCTACTTTGCCGAATGAAGCCAGTTCCTGCTGTAGTTTTTTTCTTCTTCCTGCTGCATCCATATCAGCATTTTCGGGTGTTTGTGCCCGGTATAAAACAAAATCCGCATTGATTAAATCACGGCCTAATCCATTGGTGATGTGCATGTCTTTCCAGCCATCATTATCAAAATCTGCCATCAATACACTCCAGCTCCAATCCGTTTCGCTAATGCCTGCCAACTGTCCTATTTCGCTAAACCGTGGTAAGGTAGTATCATCAATTTTAAGGTTGCCGTTATTTATCTGTAGCATGTTACGCATAAATTCCGGCTCATAGCCTTCTCTGCGTTCCATTTCATAACGTTCATAAGATAAAAAGGAAAACATTTCTTTCTTTCGCTTATTAAATTCCGGCTGCATATCCAGCGTAGCAATATCAGGCAACCCATCGTTGTTGATGTCGGCAGCATCAACACCCATGCTGCTGTAGCTTTGGTGATTTAATGAAC
>JBKJNM010000193.1:0-21357 GCA_046593655.1 Lacibacter sp.
CGTTCAAGAGGGTTGCTGATAGCGGTTGAGTTTGACAGTTTTGAGACCAATAAAAAAGTAATTGACGCCTGCATAGTTAAAGGAGTATTGACTGATTGGTTTTTGTTTGCTTCACATTGCATGCGATTAGCTCCTCCCCTTACAATTACAGAAGATGAAATAAAACAGGCTTGCTCAGTGATTGTACAATGTATGAATGAGATCAGTTGAGTTTAGGCAATTGTTCTTTTGGGGAATTGGATAATCAATCCTAAAATGCAGTTTTCGGTTTGGCGCTTGGCGAAGAAGCGGATTTCGAAGCACTAAACTCTCAACCCAGCACAAAAGTTGATACGAGGTAGAATGTTCAATTAACCACTGAACCCCGCTTTTTTGCCAACGCCTCCTGCACTCGTTTTTCTTGTCGTAAGCTGGTTTCTGTTATTGATTTCGTCTCTTATCCTTATCTAAATATATTTTAAATAATCTATTTTTTCAGTCAAAAAATGTCTTTCGGTTTCGTTTAGGGTTTTAGCTAGTTCATTTCTCGTTTCAACTCCATTTTGTAAAATTTCTACCCATTTTGGGTCATTTAGAATTGCTTCATTGTCATAGTCGTCATTTTTTGGTGAATTATATTTGTCAAGTGCAATGTGCCAATCTTCAATTATTCCAAATTCTTTTTTTGTTACCCAACCTTTGTCTAACTGATACTTGTAATTGTCGTCAATTGCCAAGTCGTCAAAATAACTACACATAAATTCTACAAATGACCAATGCGGATTTGTGTGTGTCCTGTCGAGCCAAGATTTTTTTTGAAGGTCAAGCGAAGTCAATTCGTTAATGCAACCAAGCCATCGTTCTCTCCATAAATTCTTGTCGTCACTTGTCATAATCTATTTGTCTGTTTCGTATGTCTCTTGAAATGAGTGCTAACAAAATTATTTTAATAAGCCAATTAAAACTGCAACTTAAAACTCCCAAAAACACCAAAGCGTTTATATTTTTCATCGGGCAATGGCAATGGCAGCAAACGCCAGATAAAATCAATCCGTATCACCCGTAAAATATTATCAACGCCTGTTCCTACTTCCATATAAGTTTGCCCGTTGAGCGATTGAAATTGGTGACCACGGTCAAACACAGCGCCTACCTGGTTGAAATTTTTATTGGCATTATTTAAACTACCCCATAATGTTTTAGCAGTCCAGAACTGACGGAATTTTAATTTTCTTGTTGGTCCTATTAAACGGAAGATGCCGTTTCCAAAATTATGTTCCAGGTTAATACCTGCATATTCATCACTCAAAAATTCAAACCTGTTCATGAGGTTGAATGCATACTTATTGTAGTAATAAATTTCATTACCCGGATGCATTTCCAGTAAAGGAAAAGGAAGTGTACCGTAAATCTTTCCACCATAAACATTATAATAAAGTTCTCCTAAATTGGCTATTTTAAAATAGTCATGAACCGACGCAGTCAATTTATGATATTGGTAATTACTTTTAAAGATGCCCGGTATTCCTCTGGAGTATTTTATTTCTGCAATAGGATAAGGGCTGCCCAAACTGCTTCTTAAAAAAGTGCCTTCCAAAAAGCGTTCCAGGTAAGCAAAACGTACACGAAAAGCAAGTTCTGCATTATTCAATGCTTCCCCGGTACCGCTGTTATAAATACTCTTGTCGGGCAATGAACGAACAGGGTTGAATTTTTTTCTTGTGGCAGCAACTTCAAATGTAAAGCCACTGTTTATTTCTTTTAAAAATTCAATCCGGGTTTGTTCTATTTTCAAAAATTTGATGGGTACCTGTCTTTTACGGGCTGCTAACGTAAAAATATTATCCGTCCCAACTTCATCATAATACACCTGTCCATTATCATAATCATTGGCATAGGAAACGTAAAGTTTTGTACGGGGATTTCTATTGAACAGATGAGTGATTTCAGCACGGCCCTTTAGCTTTTGATCATTAAATCCATAGGCAAGATAACCACGCAGCCACCATGTTTTGCTAAAGTTGGTACTTGTACCAAGATCTAACCGCAACCTGAAACCCTCAACAACGTTTGAACTCATTATATTGAACCATGGTCCATATTCTAAGCTGCCAAAAGCTTTGTAGCCCGTTCCTAAAAATGTTGCAATATCGCTGTAACGTTTAAATAAAGGCATCTTTTGCAGTGTATCGATCATAGCATAGATGGCCTTTTCATTTTTGTCAAGTGTTTCATGTCTCGATTCACTCCAGTATGCTTCCGGTTTTTCGGTTGAACCGGGTAATAAAACAGTTTCTTCAAGTTTTTTATTTTTTTGAAGTGCTTCCCATACTGCTCCTGAATTGATCATTACATTTTTATAGGTAGTGGTTTTGCGGCCTGTTACACCAAACTTTTGTTTGCCGATAGCTGAAACATCAATAATGAATTTATCTTTTACAAGAAACCAGATACTGTCGTTCGTCCATTTATACTCCTGTACAATACTCAGCTTATCAACATAGTTTACATTGGCCTCTTTTGATAAACGCAGATTCATTTTTTGAATAGCAAAGGTTGTATCATGCACCCAGCAATCGCCTTCAAATGTATTTTCTCCTTTATGTTTGGGCGTAAAGACCAAATGAAAAAAACGTTTACCGGCCACATATTGTGTATCTGTTAAGCGGTACGAATAAAAAGCATCTCCGTTGTCGCTGATGGGGCTGATGAAACGTTTGTCAAAAACGGCGATATAATTATTGTACACATTGATGTTCTGATCCATACCGCCCAACAGCTTTTGTACACTTTCATTGTTTACACCCGAAGTACGACTGGCTTTTATTTCTTCTCTTCTTTTAAGCGGGGTTTTCTGATAGTAATAATTTGAAATGGTCTCAGTCAAAAAAACTGGCAGAAATGGTTTTTCTTCACTTGTACTGTCAATCGTTTGATCAATGATAAATCCAAAAGGACGAAGTGGACGGATATTTTTAAACTTCTCTTTATTGATCTTATTCAGATCAAGCTCCAACTTGTTGTATAATTCATATCCGAAATTTTCAAAACGATAGCGGTCGTTATAGGGCTTTTGTTTTACCACTTTTCTCCATAAGATCCAGCCCCGGCTGTATTTTGATTTAACTACTACTTCTTTACCTGCATTACCTCGCTCAAGATTGATCGTTAGAAATAGGGTGTCCTTTTTAGAAAGGGGAAGCGGAACAGCAAGATTTTTATAGCCTACGTAACTAACCAATAACGAATCATTAGCAGAAAGCTCAGTTACACGGAAGATGAAGCCACCCGCAGAATCGCTTAATTTTCCAAAGCCTGAATTTTTTAATACAACAGAAGCAAACGGAATTGGTTCATCAGAATGAGAATCTTTAATAAAGCCACTGATCACTTTTGATTGTGCATTGGAACAAGTAACGAGAAGAACAAACGAAAAGAATTGTATGACGAACTTCATCGGGTTATTTACGATTAAAAGAATCATTAAAAGTAATAAATCCCATGCTTAACATCGGGTTTAGTTTAACTGTCAGGCATCCTCAATTAAAAAGTTTCTGTTAAAAAAAAGCAAGTTAATTTGGAAAGAGCAGAAAATATGCACTTACTTTGTAATTCAAAGTGCTTTTATGAATAGCCAAGATCAATCACTGGAAACATTAGCAGACATTAAAAAAATGATGGATCGCAGCAGCCGGTTCATCAGCCTTAGCGGTTTAAGTGGTATTGCCGCCGGTATTTGTGCCTTGGCTGGTGCCTGGTTTGCCAATAAAGTAATTAATGGCGGAGGTTCAATTAGGGTGCGTCCAAGAAGTGGTGTTCAGGATTCTTATGAAGGAATTGATGTTGACATGTTGCAGGCATTTATGGGCAGCCGTTTGTTTTGGATTGCAGCAATTACTTTTTTGGCAGCACTTACATTCGCTTTCATTTTTACTTATATCAGAAGTTCTAAACAAGGTATCCCGGTATGGGGCGTAATGGCCAAGCGGTTAATGTGGAATGTAGCATTACCCATGGGTGCAGGTGGACTATTTTTATTGAAATTAATAGAAGCGGGAGTGTATGGTTTAATTGCACCCGGTTGTTTAATTTTTTACGGCCTGGCGCTGGTAAATGGTGCCAAATATACATTAGGAGAAATCAGGTACTTGGGGTATGCATTGGTTTTGCTGGGGTTGATCAATTGCTGGTATCCCGGCTATGGTCTTTATTTTTGGGCAGCAGGCTTTGGATTACTACATATTGTTTATGGCATTGTGATGTGGAATAAATACGAACGAAATCAAGTGAATTGAATTGATGTAATGAAGAATCCTATTGAACAATTACAGAAAGTATTTGACAGCAGAGTAAGGCTGGGCATTATGAGTGCGTTAATTGTAAATGCCCAGGTAAGTTTTAATGAATTGAAAGAGTTGATCCAGGTTACGGATGGTAATCTTGCATCGCATATGAAAGCATTGGAAGAAAATGGATTGATCAAAGTAAACAAAGGATTTGTGGGCAGAAAAACGAATACAACGTACAGTGTTACAAGAGCCGGCGAAAAAGCATTCAAGCTCCATATTGAAGCATTGGAGCTAATGATTAAACAAATGGGGAAATAATTTTTTTTGTACTAATACTTTGTAATTCAAAGCACTTTTAATAATTCATAAAATGGACACACCACAAACACAAACATTCTGGCAGCGTTATGGCATCTTTATCAAGTCGATCCTGGTAGGGTTCCTGATTCTTGTATTGTTAATACCTACTGCATTTATCCAGGAACTTGTACGTGAACGCCAGCAAAGGCAGCAGGAAGTAATACAGGAGGTCAGTTCAAAATGGGCTTCTGCACAAACTATTACAGGACCTTTCCTGATTATTCCGTTTACGGAAACACAAAAAGACGATAAGGGAAAAGAATTTTTGTATAAGAAATTCATTCATTACCTGCCTGAACAGTTGAATGTGGATGGCAAACTGATTCCTGAAATCAGGCATCGCAGTATTTTTAAAATTATTTTATACAAATCGGATTTAGTTCTCACAGGAAAATTTCTTCCGGTTAATCTAACCGGTCTGGGTATTGATCCCGCCTCCGTACAATGGAATGAAATTAAACTCTGTGTTGGAATAACAGATAACAGGGGTATTGCAGAACAACTTCAATTAAACTGGAATGATTCTTTAATAGAAATGGGTCCAGGGGTTCCATTAAATACAATTACGGAGACTGGGGTAAGTTGTTTGTTAACCAATGCTGCTGTATTAAAAGATGCTGAACAGTCTTTTAAGTTGCATCTTAAATTGAATGGATCAGAACAATTGAATTTTACACCCATTGGTAAACAAACAAAAGTTCAACTCGAATCAAGCTGGCAAGACCCTGCTTTTGATGGCAAGTTTTTACCAACTCAATCGGATGTTGGAAAGACTGGGTTCAAAGCAAATTGGAATATACTTCACTTCACAAGAGATATTCCTCAAATATGGGTAAATGAAAAACCAGATATAAAAGGAAATGCGTTTGGTGTAGAGCTCTTGCAGGGAATTGATTCTTACAGTAAAACAATGCGTACAGTAAAGTATGCGTTGCTTTTTATATCGCTCACATTTTGTTTGTATTTCTTTATGGAGATCCTAAAGAAAAGAAGTGTACACCCATTACAGTATG
Source organism: Lacibacter sp. (assembly GCA_046593655.1). GTDB lineage: Bacteria > Bacteroidota > Bacteroidia > Chitinophagales > Chitinophagaceae > Lacibacter. The sequence continues at coordinate 5,642 of JBKJNM010000193.1, forward strand.
TGCTTGTAGGCCTTGCGCTATGTATTTTTTATACACTCCTGCTATCTATTTCAGAATATATCAATTTTAATATTGCGTACCTGATTGCATCAGCAGCAACCATTGGATTGATAACGTTGTACACACAAAGCGTTTTCAAAAATTGGGGAGTAGCGGCAGCCTTTTTATTGTTTCTCTCAACATTGTATGGGTTTATTTATATCCTGATTCAATTGCAGGATGGGGCACTCTTATTTGGAAGCATTGGATTGTTTATACTACTTGCCATTGTTATGTTTTACTCAAAGAAAATAGATTGGTACGGTTCATCAAAGCCTATAACTGAATAAATCAATTGCTCACTTTTAAGGAATACAAATGATCACTATACTAAAGTCAATTCGCAGTAAGTTGCTGGTGTTGCTTACACATACTATTGCTTTGCCAATATTAAAGATTATCAGGAAAAAAAAGGTTTTCCCATACAGCATGGAGAAACTTAGTGCGTTGCCTTATGAAACTGTTGGCAATGAATTATGGCAGGTGCTGAATAAACAAAATCTGCGCTTGTTACCTTATTACGAAAAGCATGATATTAAACATGTGGTACTGCAATATCCATTTACAGATGAGGGAGAAGTTGGTCTGCAGTTTTTTATGCTGGGGAACGGCCGCATCTCTTTTCCGGTGCTTTCAACAATAATCTATGGAATTATTACAATGCCGGAATATTATGGTTCGTTCAAAAAAGCTTACCGGAAGGGAAAAGAGATTCCAACTCTGGATCAGGTGGATTGGTTTTCAATCATGGAAATACCGTTGGTTCAAGTACAACAACAAATTTATTCTAAACAATAAAACAATAGTCATGACAACAACTTCAATGAAGCATCGTCTGCAGGTTGCTTCCGCTATTATTTTAGTGATACCTGCGTTACTGGTTATTACAGCATCCGTTTTAAAATATGGTTTAGGAATCGGTGGTTTATTTGATTCTATTGCGCCAACAATGGAAAGCTGGGGAATAAAAGATCCACCTGGCTTCAACATTACTTCTGTAGTTGCATTTGGACCTGTTATAGCTTTACTTATTGCCGTGTTTGCAATTGTAAAATTTCAGTTTATGCATTCAAAAGAGAAAGATGTTTTTGTTATTGAAGTTAAAAATAGCTTTGTGTTCCGGATATTGACTGTGCTGTCAGGATTGGTATTGGCAGCATTATGTGTTTATCTTGTTCTTGAAAATATCAATCATGAATAATTTTATGAACTCACTCCGTTATGCAATCCGTGGTTTTTTTACGGCAATCAGAAGTGAAACAAATCTGCGGATTCAAGTAGTAGTGGCGGTCATTGTATGTGCGGTTGGTTTTTGGTTACAGTTGTCAATACCGGAGTGGATGGCTGTTGTAATTTGTATTGCTGTAGTTTTTGGGTTCGAGCTGATGAACACAGCTATAGAACAGCTCTGCGATCTTGTAACAAAGGAACAGCACCCAATCATTAAAACAATCAAGGATATTGCCGCAGCAGCAGTATTGATTGTTTGCCTGGGAAGTATTGTTATTGGAGTAATTATTTTTTTACCAAAGCTGATCCATCAATTTTAATTCATGAAGCGGATTCTTATCTGTTCAATTGCATTTACCATTTCACTTTACCTGTTTCGTGTGGCATATACAGGAAGCTTGTTGTTTTTATTTATTCCCTGGAATTTATTTCTTGCATGGCTGCCGTTGCTCTTCAGCAGTATGCTGAATAATGCTGGCTTCAATTTTAACAACGCAATGTTATTTTGCCTGTGGCTTTTATTTTTTCCTAACTCACCGTATCTCATCACAGATCTGTTTCATCTGCAGCAAAGAGAAGGAGTTCCACTTTATTTTGACCTGGTACTTTTGTTTACCGCAGCATGGAATGGCTTGCTCATGGGGTTTCTTTCATTAAAAGCAATGGAGGATAAACTCATGCAGCATTTCCCGTACAAAACAGTGCAGCTTATTACGGGCCTATGTTTTTTTCTTTGTGGTTTTGGAATTTACCTCGGCCGTTATGAACGATATAACAGCTGGCATCTTCTTACTCAACCAATTACTCTTGTAAAAGATATCGCTTCAAAAATTATTCAACCGTGGCAACACCCAAGAGCATGGGCTGTAACTGTTTTGTTTGCATTGTTGCTTTTGCTGATATATGAAACACTTAAAAAAATGCCTGCTCTTTTTGCTGAGCAGGCAATTGATACAAAATATAAAAAGATTTAAAAGTCGAGACCTATTGAAACATGCAATTTTGGTTTTTCATTAAAGAAACCACTCATGGGCCAGCCTGCATCAAAGCGAATGAAATAACCAAGTAGCGTACTTCTTGCACCAAATCCATAGCTGCCAAGAAAAGGCCCGATGCCGGGTGCCCTGATAGCAACGGTTAACGGACTGCCGGGTTCACTGTATGTTATTTCTGGCCGGCCGATCTTACTGAATTTGCCATCCCATGCAGTACCGAGATCAAAAAATTGTACTAACTGGAAATTTCTTAAAAATGCATTATTGATTGGCTTGTTGAATAAAGTTGGAAACACAGGTAAGCGTAATTCACTGTTGATGACCATTGCATTATTACCATTAGCAGAGTTTTGCAAGAAGCCCCTGAGGTTCACTGCCAGTGATTCATATACATATGTTTGATTCAAAGCAGGCCGGTTATTGGTGTTGAAATAACGTTGTTTGGCAACACCATTTCTAACCACATCATTATTACCTAACATGAGCCATCCATCTGTGCCACCTAAATAATAGATGAACTTATTATTACCCCATGAAACATCTGCTGCAGCTCTAACAGCCCAGATAAAATTGCGGTAGATCTTTAAATAATGTCTTGCATCAAATCCAAGGTTGAATGTAAAATCACCTCCTGCATCTCTTCCGCCTCCGGTATAATTTCCACCCAGGCGATTATAGGCTTCCATCCAGGCTTTAAAACGTAACCCCCGCCAGATATTGGTTACAGGGTTAATTGTGTTATCATGTACAAATTCAAAACGGGCCATGGCATAATTTTCATCAAGTCTTGGTTGTTCCAATGAGCCTGGTACAAGATCATCGCTTTTAATATTATAGATATCACTGCGAATACCACCTGCCAATCGAAAACTTTGTACTTCATTCAACGGATAATTAACATTGGCCTGGTAAACATGTGTAAGTTGGTTAGCTGTAAAAACACCTAACCCAACTGTTGATGAAGAACGATAATAAGAAAGACCCCAATCCAAACGCCTTCTTAAATTATCAAAACGCATGAATACTTCATTATCCTGTAACCCATAATTGATGCGGAAGGCACCTGTAAATTTATAATCTTCCATAAACTCCATTGCGCCCACTCTTGTCATAGCATTGAGCGGATTTGAATTGCCGAGGTTTACCGGGCCCGTTGCTCCGGTATAGGGTTGAAAACGATTAATGAGAAATACGCCGTTAGATAAAAAGTTGGTCGTTAAATTATCAACAAAGAATTTCTTCTTGTAAGGAAACACACGCATGCGGTTTAGCACATCTTCCCGACTTTGTTTATTTGCGCCCATTAATTTTTCACCTGCTTTTGTTGAATCTACTTTGAATTCGGTTTCAAAAAAATCAGTTGGTTTGGGCGCTGTTGTTACACTATCCTGTGTATCTGTTCGTTGTTGCGTATCTTCTCCAACAACCTTATCAAGCCTTGTACTACGTTTAATATATTCCGTGGGTCGTGCATTTACATTTCTTTTACGCAACGTATTTTCATCAACTTTCAACTTATACAGAAATTTAAAGTCGCCCTGCCTGTTAACTTCTGTTACCTGCCCGTTATCACCTGCTATACGTGTTTCCAATACACTGCTTTGGTAATTGGTGATTGGGAAAGTATAAGAACTGTCATCTGTAACCCGGAATGTGAAAGCAGAATCCGGTTCACTTTTATTCCATGCACGTAAAGTAGAGTCTAATTCTTTTGGTTCGGGATTTCTTAATATTTCATCACCTACCTGGAAAACGGTGTCAAGACCTGCGGCAGTTGTAGTGAAGAAACCTGCCCAACGGTTACCAATACCATTTTCATCGCTGATGAACGTAAAGTGATTCATATTGTATTGCGATGGGAAACGGGCATTGCCATATTTAATATTACTGAGCTGTGATATTTGTTTGAACTCAGATTTATTCCAGTTGTCAATCAAAAATACATTGTAACGGTTTCTTGGTAACACGGTATCGCCGGTAATTGCATTGGGCGAAGGACGATTACTTGAAAACAGAATTCCTGTTTTATTCGGAAAAGCAACAAAGCTTGCATCCAGATCATCATACACATCATTGGTCACCTGTTCCAGTTTCTGGTTGTCAATTTTATAAACAAACACATCACTTTGCCCGCCTTTCACCGCACTCATCACCAGTGTATTGGGGTCGAGCATATACTGCATATCATTTACCTGTTCAAAAGGCAATTCAAGATTCTTTACTGTTTTAATTCTGCGGAATGCATCATATACACTTAGTAATACTTTTCCTTTTTCCCAAACAATCATGGCAATGCGTGTTCCTTTCGGATCCCATGCCAGCAAAGGATAATTGGGATTTGGCTTTTCTTCAAAATTTCGAACGCCACTTTTCCATAATACTTTTTCCGAAACATAATTCTCATTCAGGATCACTCTTGTTTGTCCTTTGCGGTATTCAACAACAGCATATGTAAAACTTTTTGGATTCGGATTTGCCTGGAAACGGAAGTAATCATTTTTGCCGATTTCTTTTGGTACAGTTAAACGTCCGGTTGGTACATTTCGCCTTGCACGAATATCTTTATAATACTTATCACGGTTGTACACCATAAAATCGCTCAATACCTGTTTTAGTTTCTTTTTAGCGATGGTGGCTGTTGCACGGTTTACATTTTTATAAATACGGCTCAGGTATAAAAGATAGGTTACGTTTTCTCTTCGGTATTTTTCTTCAACATAATACCAGAAGGCATGACCTGCAAGCTGCGGTTGTTCGTAAGCAAACTGGTAAAAGTTTTTATAACTGGCACCAATCATGGCGCTTTTTAATTCATTATCAAGTTTGGTGCTCCAGTTTTCTGCAGCATAACCAATATAACCATCCGTCATCCATTTGGGTAAATCAAGCAAAGCCTGGTTTTGTGCAAACTCCCCAAGATCATCACCAAACAACATGCTTTCTACCAGCACCTTTGCAATACCCTCCCTTATCTGGCGACGCAGATCATTATGATCACCATTATAATAAACAACTAGTTTATTATTCACCAATTTGGTCAAACCACCGGCGTTGGGATAGTCTAAGCCAATGCCAATGTTGGATTGTTTAAAATCGTTGAAATTATTATAGAGCACAATATTGAGCCTGCGCTGAATACCGAATTCAATAAAATCTTCTAAAGAAGGAAGCTCTTCTTCTGCTGCCTGTGTTGCAAATTTGGCTAACTCTAATCCGTTGAGTGTATAGTGTACATTGAAGTTGGGGCTTTGATAAAAACTCCATGTGAACTTGGTGTGTTGCACACGGTTCTTACCAAACTCCACCATATTTACCTGTGCTGAAGATTGATTGCACAGAACGAAAAGAAAAAATGATACTGCTGCTGTAAGTCTTGTAAAACCCATCTGTTGAATTCGCATATTTTCGTGTTATGTTAGGAGTGTTTAACCAACTGTTAACTGTTATTAAAAGTACAAAAATCAATTCATGTTCACTGTTAAAGCTTTTACATTCAGCCCTATCCAGGAAAATACTTATTTGCTGTATAACGAAAAAGGTAATGCCCTCATTATAGACCCCGGTTGTTATTTTGAAGAAGAAAGAGAAGAACTGAGCACTTTTCTTCAACAAAATAAACTCAACCCACAGTTATTACTCAATACCCATTGCCATCTTGATCATGTTTTTGGCAATAAATGGATTCATGAAACCTACGGATTGCTGCTTCATATCCATCCCAATGAAAAACAAGTACTTGATTTTGCACCTGCCAGCGGCCTCATGTGGAATATGCCCTTTGATAATTACAAAGCGGAGATCAAATACTTTCATGAAGGGGAAGAAATTTTACTGGATGATGACAGGCTCAAGATCCTTTTTGCACCCGGCCATTCCCCGGGCCATGTTTGTTTTTATTGCCAGGAGCAAGGTTTTGTGATTGGTGGTGATGTGTTGTTCAGACAAAGCATCGGGCGAACAGATTTGCCCGGCGGTAATTTTGAAACACTCATCAACAGTATCAAAACCCAGCTATTTATATTGCCCGATGAAACCATTGTGTACAATGGGCATGGGCCTGCCACCACTGTTGGGTATGAAAAAAAACATAACCCCTTTTTAGTTTGAAATGAACTTGCCGATGAATGGAAGTTTTTGCAATTCGCTTTTTTCAATTCTTGTAACAAAGTAAGTAAAACCGGCCAGCAGCAATGTTCCGCTTACCATGCTGAACCAAAGCGGAGGATAGAAGTACACGATTAAACGGTGGAGGAGCACAATGATTGTTACCAATACCAAATAGGCAATCAGTTTCTTTTTGGCATAAGGCACGGGATAATATTTTTGCCCTAATAAATAACTGCTGATCATCATAAACAAATAACAAGTAAACGTTGCTATGGCTGCACCCCAGTAATGAAACTTTGGTATCAGCAATATATTTACGCCAATGGTAATGAGTGCGCCTGCAATGGTAATGGCAGCTCCATATAAATTTCTATTGGTGAGTTTATACCAGATACTGAGGTTATAATAAATACCCAGGAAAACATTTCCCATAGCCAGCAGCAGTACTACATTCATTCCTTCGCCCCATGCTTTTGATTTTAAGGTAATGACCCATTTCAATCCATCTAAATACAAACCAATAAAGAGGAACATAAAACAACAGGCAATCACAAAAAACTTCATGATCCTTGCATAAGTGTGCGGGGCATCTTCATCTTTTGAGCGATTGAAGAAGAAAGGTTCTGCTGCCATACGGAAAGCCTGGATCATAATAGTGATCAACACAGCAATGCGGTAAATATTGGCGAATACACCCAACTCATGTTTGGCTTCTTCTTCCGGCAGGTCAACTACATGCTGGTACACCAGGCGACTGAGCATATCATTGATCATACCACCCAACCCTACAATGATGAGCGGATAGCTATACTTCATCACTTCTTTCCACAGTTTGCTATTGAAATTAAAATGGAATCCTTTCCATTCCTTCCACAGCAATAAAAAGGTAACTACACTGCCGCAAAAATTACCGATGAGGTAATAACCAATTCCGATCTGGTCATTAAAAAACGTGGAGACAAAACTATTTGGATGCTCTTTTACATAAGCCGGTAAAAAACCCAGGAAGAGAAATACAATAAAAATGTTCAATATAATGCCTGCTATTCTGATGAATGCATATTTCCTGGGACGGTTTTCCTGCCGCAACCGTGCAAAGGGTAAAGTGGCAAGAGTATCAAAAAACAAAATACCCAGCATCCATAAAATATATGCTGGTTTGGCGGTGAGTCCGGCGGCATCAGCAATAAAGGGTTGCAGAAAATAAAGAACGATGGTAAATAAAACGGTGGTCACTAAAACTGAAATATTCAGGGTATTATAAAGTGCTTCCCTGTCTTTATCATTGGAGAAACGGAAATAAGCTGTTTCAACCCCATAGGTAAAAAGAATATTCAGGAAAGGAATGATGGCATATACCTGGGTCAAATCGGCGGTAACGGAAGGTTGTGCAAAAATGAATGGCAAAGCCATATTCATTAAATAACCCAGAAAGCGGCTGCCAATAGTTGGTAAGCCATACCACAAGGTTTGTCCTGCTAATTTTTTAACGTTGCTCAATAATAGAATTTAATGATCTTCAAAAATAGTTGAATTTCTTCCTTTAAATGTGCAACTGATTAGGGTTGTTTTCTATCTTATACCATTGGATTTAAAATACAATCCAAATTTTTCCGGTATAATGCCCACAGACATAGAATATCCACTAAATTTAATGGACTAATTAGTATGTCTCGTCGGTATTAGTTATCACAAAATAATAAGGTATGAAAAAACTATACTCGCTTTTCCTGCTTGCAATGATAGGAACCTTCTCAGCAAACGCACAGATCTTTGGCGAATTTGAATGGCAAAAGAAAAAAATCCCTGCCATTGTTACCGAAGTTCCGCATTCAGCTTCCATAACAGAAGATGCCATCAGGCAAAAATTATCTCAGCTTGGATACAATGCCAAAGAAAGCAAAGGAGTGTATGTTTATAAAGGAATCAGGATACCCGAAATAAGTAATGAAACCTTTGATGTGCTATTGAATGTAGAACGTAAGAGCCGGAAAGAAAAAGATGAGAGCAATGTATACTTTGCAATTTCAAGGGGATATGAGAACTATATTAAATCAACTGATGATGCAGGATTTATTGCAAAAGTGAAGACTTACTGTCTCAACTTTTTACCATGGGCCGAAGCACAGGCATTGGAAGTGGAGATCAAAGACCAGGAAGACAAAGTGAAATCAATGGAAAAGAAACTAAAAGATTATGATGATGAAAGCGAAAGCCTGATCAAAAAGAAAAAGAAACTGGAAGATGATATTGAAACGAATAAGAACAATATCGAAAAACAAAAAACAGAAGTAGAAAACCAGAAGAAAGTGCTGGATATATTAAGAGCCAAACGGAAAGGATAAATCATTTCAATCCCGGTTAACAGCCGGGATTTTTTTTATTGTGCCGCATATACTTTCAGTTATTACATGAGAGCAATAAGCAATAAAAAGCTGATGTATTTTACTTGTGTTCAATCAGAAATCATTCAAGCGAATTTTTTTTCTTGACTGTTTATGTTCTGCCTGTTTCTTTTTTGATTCAATTCTTTTTTCTTTTGCTGCTTTGGATGGTTTGGTAGCAATTCTTGCTTTCTTAGGCGTAAGCGCAACGGAAACTAAATGGTTGATCTTTTCAATGACTTCAGCTTTATTGGCAAGCTGACTGCGATGAACCTGGCTTTTAAGAATCAATGTTCCTTCTTTATTAATTCGGTTACCCAGTTTCTCAAGCAGCAGTTTTTTTTGCTGATCGGTCATAAGTTGGGATGATTGAATATGCCAATAACCCATCACCATGGTTTCTACCTTGTTTACATTCTGTCCGCCAGCACCACCGCTCCGTGCTGTTTGAAATTGTATTTCACTGCTCACATCTTTTATCATAAGTCAACCGAAGCTTTGTATTTTCGGATTCTAAATTACAACCAATTCAACAGAAAAATGAGAGCCGTCATTCAAAGAGTTACATATGCTGCTGTTAAAGTTGATGAGCAGGTAGCAGGACAGATTCAAAAAGGCTTACTTGTATTAGCAGGAATAGAAGATGCTGATACAATAGCAGATATTGAATGGCTGAGTAATAAAATCACAAACCTCCGCATTTTTGATGATGAGGCAAGGGTAATGAATTGTTCTGTAAAAGATATTGCAGGCGATATCTTATTGATCAGCCAGTTTACATTGCACGCATCTACCAAAAAAGGAAATCGGCCTTCTTATATTAAAGCAAGCAAACCGGAAAAAGCCGTGCCCATCTATGAAAAAATGATTGCTCAATTGGAAAATGATCTCGGCAAAAAAATTCAAACAGGTGTTTTTGGCGCTGATATGAAAGTAGAATTGTTAAATGATGGTCCGGTTACCATTGTGATAGATACTAAGAATAAGGAGTAGGAAGATGTCACGAATTATGAAGAATTACACTAATTAAGCGTTTTATGGCTGATCTGATATTAAAAGAAGAAGCATATAATGTGGTGGGTATTTGTATGAACATCCATCGGGTACTTGGTATGGGGCTGAAAGAAATTAATTACAAAGATGCGATGGAGATGGATTTTGCTGAAGCTGCTATTCCCTTTGAGCGGGAGAAGAAATTTGTTGTGAAGTATAAAGAAAAAAGCCTTCGTAATCCATATTATGCAGATTTTGTTGTGTATGATTCGATGATTGTTGAAGTAAAGTCTGCTTCTTGTCTTATTGATTCGCATACAGCTCAGGCTTTGAGCTATCTGGCTGTTTCAGGAATGAAGTTGGCATTACTGATAAATTTTGGAGAACGTTCATTAACCTGGAAAAGAGTAGTGTTGTAGTTCAATAAATTCGTGCAATCAGTGTAATTCTTAATAATCGTGTAACAAAATTCGTGTAATCATGACAATAAAACAAGCGCAGCAGGAGGTAGATGAGTGGATAAAAACTGTTGGAGTTCGTTACTTTAATGAACTCACCAATTTGGGTATTTTAATGGAAGAAGTGGGAGAGTTGTCGAGATTGATGGTACGCCATTACGGCGAACAATCCTTTAAAGAAACCGATATAAAGCCTCCTCTCCCGGGGGAGGTTGGAGGGGGCTTGGGCGATGAAATGGCTGACGTGTTGTGGGTACTCCTTTGTTTAGCGAATCAAACAGGGATTGATTTAACGGAAGCGCTGCAAAAGAATTTTGAAAAGAAAAATATCCGTGATGCAAAACGCCACCAGGAAAATGAAAAGTTGAAATAGAGAATAAGGTTGTTAGTTCCTTCCTTTAGGCTCTAACTCTTATCTTTGCCAACTTTCAAACAACCGTTTACATGGCGAACGACAAGCTTTTTGCAAATATTATTTCTCATGCCAAAGAGTATGGCTTTATCTTTCAATCTTCTGAAATTTATGATGGATTAAGTGCAGTTTATGATTATGGTCAATACGGGGCCCAGCTCAAAAAAAATATAAGAGATCAGTGGTGGAAAAGCATGACCCAGCTGCATGAAAATATTGTAGGTATCGATGCAGCTATTTTTATGCACCCCACTACTTGGAAGGCCAGTGGCCACGTTGATAATTTCAGCGATCCCATGATCGATAATAAGGATAGTCAGAAACGCTATCGGGTAGATCATTTAATTGAGGCATACGCAGATACATTATCAGATTCTGAATCAGCTGCATTGATCGTTCAAATGGAGCAGTTGCTGGCAGCTGATGATCTCACCGGAATCAAGCAACTGATCGAAGAAAATAAAATTAAATGCAGTGTAAGCGGAACAGCCAACTGGACAGATGTGCGTCAGTTCAACCTGATGTTTTCAACGGAGTTTGGTGCGGTGGCAGGAGATAATCCGGAAGATAATATTGTATACCTGCGCCCGGAAACTGCCCAGGGTATTTTTGTCAATTTTTTGAATGTGCAAAAAAGCGGACGGATGAAAATTCCCTTTGGTATTGCACAAACAGGAAAAGCATTCCGTAATGAAATTGTTGCCCGCCAGTTTATATTTCGTATGCGTGAATTTGAACAGATGGAAATGCAATTCTTTGTTCGCCCCGGTACTGAACTTGAATGGTATGCATTTTGGAAAGAAGCAAGAATGAAATGGCACCAGGAAATGGGAATACCATTAGAAAAACTACGATTTCATGATCATATAAAACTAGCACATTACGCCAATGCAGCCTTAGATATTGAATTTGAATTTCCTTTTGGATGGAAGGAACTGGAAGGGGTTCACTCAAGAACCGATTATGATCTTCGTCGTCACCAGGAGTTCAGCAAAAAGAAAATGCAGTATTTTGATACGGAAATCAATCAGAATTATATCCCCTATGTAGTCGAAACTTCGGTTGGGCTTGATCGTTTGTTTTTAACGATTTTGAGTAATGCATATCATGAGGAAGAAGTCCCTACATCAGAAGAAGGAAAAACAGATATCCGCACAGTTTTAAGAATTCCTGCTAAATTGGCGCCCATTAAATTGGCTATTTTTCCACTAACAAAAAAGGATGGGTTACCTGAAATAGCACGTTCTATTATGCAGGAATGTATGCCTCATTTTCAATGTTTTTATGAAGAAAAAGACGCTATTGGTAAACGTTATCGCCGACAGGATGCAATAGGCACGCCATTTTGCTTAACTGTTGATCATCAAACAAAAGAGGATGGTACAGTTACGATCCGCAACAGGGATACACTTATGCAGGAACGCATTGCTATAACAGATGTTAAATATTTTGTGAATAAATCAGTTGCATAATTGAACTAAGTAACCTAATTTGCCACCTGAAACACCGGCGATTAAAGCTGAAGCTTAAAAAAAGCCAAGACCAAAACCACTTTCCAACGCCAAATAGTTGGATTTGTAAATTAAAATAATCGGAAAACATGAACGCAAGTTTAAGTCAGTTAACCCTTGAAATCCATATTGCATTATTTGCAATTATTTTGCTTTTTGTTGCTTTTATTGGATTATTGATAGGTCGTAAACAGGTATACAGCAGAAATAAACGAATTCTTGAGCTGGAAAATGAAATGCTGGCTAATCATAAAGAGATCCTGAACTTTGCTAAAACAAACAAACAATTAACTGAAACGCTGGAAAAAGCTAAGATTCCCTTCACCGTTACAACACGCATAGATGCTGATGAAGAAGAAGATGAAAAAGTACGGAAGATCCCCTTGGGAAAAATAGGATAACAACATATTTATTCTAAAAAAGGAACAACATCATTGTTGCTCCTTTTTTTATTGAATGAAATGGAAGATCCTTAATTTGCCTTATTGTTTTACAAGCTTTTGCATGTACATTTCTCTTCCTGATGGATCTTTTATTTCAACAAAATAAATACCTGCGGCCAAGCGACTGATATCTAATCTTGCATCCTGATAAGCAAACCGGTTGCTCAACATAACCTGCCCAACAGCATTTAGTATCCTCACATTTATTTCCTGTACACCCGGTTTGTTACCAGTAATAATAACCAGGCTGCTACCGGCATTATTATACACTCCTTTTACAAATACATCCTGCGTATTATTGAGCAATATGGTATTTGAATAAGAGAATTTACCGTCCTGATCAATCATTTTTAAACGGTAATAAAACTGGTTTCCTTTGGTCAATACTTCTTTATCTGTGAACTTATAAGTAACCGTTTGAGATGAATGACCCTTTGCGCTAACCGTTCCTGCTTTTTCAAACTGGGGATTTTGATCAATTCGTCTTTCCACTTCAAAACGATCACTGTTATTTTCTGTAGCAGTTTGCCATTGCAGATCAGCATTTGGATATTTCTTGATGCCGTTAAAATTCAATAAGGTTACAGGTAAAGATTCATTTTGGTTAATTCCTCCGCCATTGATCCAGAGTTCTGAGAACGTCGTTACTTTAAACTCGGCATAATAACCGTTATTAAAAGGAACCACATCTACTTTACCCGGTGGTATAAACAAATAGGTACCGCTGTTATCTGCTAATGTTCCGTTTTCATTTGTTCCACTGAATTTGGTAACTCCGGCAAGAAAGGCATCCCTTATGGTTGTGCATGTTCCGCATCCGGTAGTCTGGATCAATGCTGTTGCTTCCGCATCGGTAAAATAAAAACGAACGAGCACACTGTCAGTTGGTGCAATGGATGGTGTAACAACAAGGTTACGATTAAGATAATATTGATTGCTGTTGTTTCGTACTGCTCCGGTATTGATGTAAGCACTCACATCAGTGGCTCCGAGATTTTGCCCTAATGGATTGATGGAAGCAACTAAATTTCCCCCACTGCTGAAATTGATCCAGTTGTTGCCGGTTACAGGTTGGTTGATGTTTAATACATTGGCTCCTGTATAAATGGATGCTTTTTCAAAAATGTGAATATCATCAATACCAACTCCTTCACGTTGTGTGAGCTCATCACTGGAAAGAAAGAAACGGAAACGGATGGTTGCAGCATTCGGCACCTCGGTACTTGATACATGCCAGCGTTGAATATTTCTTTTCCATGATTGATTAGCTGAAGAATCAAACCAATTGGTTCCATTCACAGCTGTTAAACGCTGCCATGTATTTCCATTGTCGGTACTGTATTCCATTGTATGATAATCGCAGTTACAGTTATCTTCCTGTTGTGAAATATGACTGAAGCTGAGAACAGGTTGTGTTAAACTGCTGAGATTAAAGCAGGGCGAATAGAGATAAGAGCTTTCATTTTGTTTGTAAAAAGTGTTCAACGTATTGAACCATCCGTTGCTTTCGCTGGCTGATCTGTTCATGAGTGTTTTTACAGGCACCCCCCATCGCCAGCTGCTGTAACTCATGGTATCGGTAAACCAATACCCATTGTTTGTTTCAAAACGTTCCAGGTATGGAAATGTATTAATCAAAGGGCTGCTGTGGACAAACTGGTTATTGATACTGTCGTTGATAGGATAATCGTCACCACTCAACCTAACCCACGCATCAATATCATATGTTCTTGGTAAAGAAAGAGCGGCCAAAGTTGTAAAGGAATAATCTGTTTCGCTGTTGGCAGTTAATGTCCCTATTGTTCCGCTTACAGGAGAGCCATTATTAATACGGTAGTAAACGGGAACATTAGTAAATATGGTTGAAGTTGTATTTTTTACCCTGATGGTAATGGTAGCATTGCCAGGAGCACAGGTGAACGTATCCGGCGCAATCAATCTTGTAACCATTACATCATTATTGGCTGCAATAATACGCAGGTCATCAAAAGAAAATCCATCATCCATATCAGGAACATCAGGATCGTAACTGCCATTGTTGGCTGATGTTTTTCCCTGCTGATCAAATCTTATCTGGAAACTGGAAGTGATGGTTTGCCCCAGGTCATTAATATTGATGGTGGGTTGTTTTATTTCGCCCAGAGTGCCTTGGTTAGCACTAAGATCATACACCTGCACCCATGTATCTACATCACTTCCTCTCATCCAAACGCCGGTATTGGGTTGTTTCATCTGACCATGATTACGGAATTTAAAATCGAATCGTAAACCGGGTGTTGATGCATAAGAGCTGAGATTAATGGTTGCAAATAATTTATTATCTGCTAATGTTCCGGTATAGTTGATGGCATCCAATGTAACAGATCTGTTTCCTGTAACAGGAACTCCTGAGTTGATAAAAGTTTGTAAACGTCCGTTGCTGTTGGCTGTTGTAAAATCAAAACGATCAGCATTGGTTAATGCAAAAAGGTTACTATTATAAACAGTAGTGCCTGTTGTTTCAAATGTTTCATTATAAGGTAATGTTACCGCAGGGTTGGCAACATGTTTAATGGTATAAGTCAATTCATCATTGGCTGTTTGAGCATCGCCTGTTTGTTTTACAAATACACGAACAGTATGTGTTCCGGTTGCAGATAAATTGGCTGTTGTTGTAAAGGGATAATCAACCGTACCTCCTGCAGCAATTGTGGCAGAAGAAGTTTCTGTTATAATTGAACCTCCGTTTACCTGGTAGGATATATCATAACTACCCGGCGTTACGGCATCATCTAAATTTTTGATGCGTACGGTTATTTGTTGAGTTGCTGATAATTGAGTGCTGGTATTAGTTCTTCCATTCGTTGGTGTTACTAATGCTTCAATCTTAAGGTCATTATTAAATTCAGCTGCAGCACAGGGTGTTGCCAATGCTGGTGTAATAGTTTTGGCAATAGCTCTCATGCCCAATGAATCGGTCATACGGGCCCTTACCGTAAACCAATAGCTTTGAGTTTTATCTAATCCGCTAACACGATAAGTAAGTGAACCCGTTGTTCCTAGTGAAGCAAATTCTCCATTGACGAGTTGTAGTACTTCATAGTCTGTTGCACTTGTAATGGCGGCCCATGAAAGATCAACATATCCTTCGCATGGAACGGTTGC
>JBKJNM010000212.1:0-2656 GCA_046593655.1 Lacibacter sp.
GATGCAGATCTTACATCAAAAGATCTGCTGAAGAAAACAATCACTTCATTTGAAGTATTAAAACCATTGCTTGATTTTTTGAATGAAGGATTAGAAAATAATGAATAAAGAACAGGGAATATTGAATGAAGAAGGCTATCATTTAATTCATCATTCGTAATTCCCTGTTCAGTGTTCGATATTCAATGTTTATTAATTCAATAATCCATTCGCTACTAAATATTCTGCAATCTGCACTGCATTGGTAGCAGCCCCTTTACGAAGGTTATCACTCACCACCCACATGTTCAACGTATTGGCCTGCGTTTCATCTCTTCTTAACCGGCCAACAAATACATCATCTTTTTCATGTGCATCCATCGGCATTGGGTATTGCTGTGTTGCAGGATCATCTACCACCACCACACCCGGAGATGCAGAAAGGAGATCCTTTACTTCACTCAATACATAATCAGTTGCAAACTCTACATTCACACTTTCGCTATGCCCGCCCATTACCGGAATACGAACAGTTGTTGCTGTTACACGGATAGTATCATCACGCATGATCTTTTTTGTTTCCAGCACCATCTTCATTTCTTCTTTGGTATAACCGTTTTCAAGAAACACATCAATCTGTGGTATCACATTTAAATCGATTGGATATTTATAAGCCATTTCACCCACAACTCCTTTGCGTTCATTCAACAACTGATCAACTGCTTTTACACCAGTACCTGTTACACTTTGATAAGTTGAAACAACAATGCGTTTGATCGTGTATTTTTTATGCAATGGATTTAATGCCACTACCATTTGAATAGTTGAGCAGTTGGGGTTGGCAATAATTTTATCTGCAGCAGTTAGTGCATCAGCATTAATTTCAGGAACCACTAATTTTTTGCTGGGGTCCATACGCCAAGCACTGGAGTTGTCAATAACCGTAATCCCTGCTTCTGCAAATTTGGGAGCCCACTCTAATGAAGTGCCTCCACCAGCACTAAACAAAGCCACAGCAGGTTTGGCAGCAATAGCATCGGTCATGCTTACTACTTTATATTTCTTTCCCTTAAACTCCACTTCTTTACCAATTGAACGCTCACTGGCAACAGGAATCAATTCTGTAACGGGAAAATTCCGTTCTGCTAATACCTGTAACATTTTGGTTCCTACAAGACCTGTAGCGCCAACTACTGCAACTTTCATTTTGTTTTTGTTTTGCCCCTCTCCCTTTGGAGAGGGGTTGGGGTGAGGTTAAAAAAAAGGCCTTCCGTTTTGGAAGGCCTGTTATTATGTTTAATACACAACGTACAATGCTACCTTCCCTTGCGGAACTGTTTTTTTGTGCGATTTGTATGTTTCATGATCATCATGGGGTTCAAAAATAAAGCTGAATAAGCGTTTCACCAAATTGTTTTTATAAAAATGAGTACTCTATTTACGCAATCGTTTGAATAATGCTATTTTTAAATCATGCTTCGCTACTCATTTATTATAACTATTGTTTGTTTGCGTTTACTAAGTGTCAATTCAGTTTCTGCACAAAACAGGTATGCGATTGTGATCACAGAAATTATGAGCGATCCAACACCACAAGTTGGCTTGCCCAATGTTGAATGGATTGAAATACGCAATACAACAGCTTCACCCATCAATGTGCAAAATTGGAGAGTGGGTGATGGCAGCGGCATCAGCGGTGCACTCCCCAATTTTTTATTGCAACCTGATAGCAGTGCTATCATCTGTGGCACCACTGCTGCTGCAACCATGCAACAATATGGAAGAACATTTGGAGTTACTTCTTTTCCTCCTTTAGATAATAACGGCGAGCTGATTTTTATTAGAAATAATACCGGCGTAACCATTCATGCTGTTGAATACAATAAAGCATGGTTTAACAACGCCGTAAAAAGTGATGGCGGATGGACATTGGAAATGATGGATACAAAAAATCCTTGCAGCAGCAGTACAAACTGGAAAGCAAGTACAGATGCAAGAGGTGGATCACCCGGTATTAAAAATTCAGTGGACGGAATCAATAAAGATCAAACAGTTCCAGCACTCATTCGTGCTTTTGCAATGGATAACAGCAACTTGTTGTTAAGCTTTGATGAACCGCTTGATAGTTTGAGTGCTGCTACTGTTTCCAACTATTCACTGAGTGATGGCCTGGGTGCGCCAGTAGCCGCTGTTTGCATTTCTCCGCTGTTCAATACAGTAGTATTAACTTTTGCAACTGTATTACAAGCAAACAAAATTTATACCATTACTGCCAACAATGTTTCTGACTGTGGAGGCAATACCATTGCTGCATTCAAAACAGCAAAAGTTGGACTGAGTTCAAAGGCCGATAGTTTGGATGTGATCATCAACGAAATTATGTTCAATCCAAAAACAGATGGAACAGATTATGTGGAGATTTATAACCGAAGCAATAAAATCATCAACCTCAAAGATCTTTTTCTTGCAAACAGAAGCAGTACAGGAGTGATCAACAATCTCAAGCAACTCAGTTTGCTTAGTATAGCCATGTACCCGGCTGAGTTTCTTGTATTGAGTGAAGATGAAAACATTGTAAAACGACAATACATCGCAAAAAATTTATCTGCCTTCATCAATTTTTCTTCCATGCCTTCTTTTTCTGATGATAAAGGAACGGTTGTTCTGCTGAACAATA
>JBKJNM010000204.1:0-4120 GCA_046593655.1 Lacibacter sp.
CCCCTCTTTCAAAGGGGCAACGAAGGTAAGCGAATACAGTGCCATCACCACAGAATGCGAAAAAATTTCAGAATTGGCGGAAAACAGGCCCAAACCTGAAAATTTATGGCAGAAAAAAAGGGACAAATTTTCAGTCCCCAATATAATAACTCTTGTAATAGAGATCAAAGCCCATTGTAATATTGAATGGCCGAAACCCACCCGGCTTCGTTTTTCGCTGAAAGCTGGTTCTTTTCCATATACGAACTAACCTCCGGCCATTTGTCTTTCAATTTTTCTTCAAGGTTCTTTTTGCTGAGGCTAACTTCTGACAAAATATTATCCCTGATTACATAAAAAGTATTCTTGTCTTCAAACTGTTTGATTCCTCTAACTGAATTATAGGCTGCTATTTCAACAATCACTTTTTTATAATGTTTGAAAAAATGGAGCTTCCCCTTTACCAGTTCCTGTACAAAATCTCCGGGCAAAAGGTTATGTACCAATGAAGAATTAATAAACCTGGCCACTTTCTTACTGTCCATGTTCAGCTCAAATTCCTTAACGGGTTCTGTAAACTGGTACATGGAATCGTTTACATTAAAGACAAGAACTTTAGTATAAATGTCATATTTGAGTTGAAGGTTATTGTATTCTATACCACGGGTTGTTCTAATTACACCAGCATTCCACTCTTTATTATAAAATGCTACCCCTGCAATAGTTGGATCACTTGACTGGTAAAGTGGGCGGCCGGTGGCAGCATCGGAAATAAACTGGGCAAATGATGCGGAAGAGATGAATAAAAGAGAAAAAACTAAAAGAATTTTGCTCATGTTCAATTGGTTTAAAGTAATGCCCTTATATTATTGGCAACAAAAATAGCGTTTCCTATCTTTGCCGCTTCTCAAAAAAGTTCTTTAAGAAATGATTAGCAGAAGAAATATACGGGTAAAGGTAATGCAGACTTTATACACCTGTTCAACAAGAGAGGGCGATATGACGGAAGAAGAAGCCATCCGCACACTGGATAATCATGTTGATCAAACCCGCCAGTTGTTTGTTTTTCTTATTTATATTATTACAGAAGTTGCCAGGTATGCCGAAACCGATTCAAGGCAACGGGCTTCCAAACATTTACCCACGGCAGAAGATCTAAAAGTAAATACCAAGCTTGCCGGCAACCAGTTACTGTGGCAAATATTGGAGAACAGCTCTTACAAAGAAGTATTGAAAGAGTTGAAAACAGCATTACTCACGCATGACGAATGGGTAAAAAAACTATACCAGGAATTATCTGAAACCGATGTTTACAAACAATATATTGCTACACCCGGTCGTGAAAAGAAAGAGGAAAAACAAATCCTTGAATTTATTTTTACTGATCTGATGTTACCCAATGAAGATTTTATTTCCTTTATTGAAGAACATTTCCTGCATTGGGAAGATGATTGTGAAATGATCAACATCCTGATGTTGAATTTTTTGCAAAAACCACATAACAGCGACTTTCAGCATTTTGTAAGTGCCGAAAAAATGAAGTTTGCCAGAGACCTGTTGATGAGTGTTATTGAAAAAGAAGACATCACTACCACCTATGTTTCTGACAAATTGCAGAACTGGGATCCTGAACGAACGGCTGCATTGGATATGATCCTGATGCGGATGGGCATATGTGAATTCCTGTTCTTTGAAACGATTCCACCTAAAGTAACCATCAATGAATATATAGATTTGGCAAAAGATTACAGTACTCCGCAAAGTGGCCATTTTGTAAATGGCATTCTTGATAGTATCCATAAGGAACTGGTAACACAAAACAAACTGCACAAAGTGTCTTTTAAGAAATGAATGCTGCCCTGAAAGGGATGAACGGTCATTATAAAACAATAAAAAACACACGCATAAAACCTTAGTGAATCGTTTCCTTTACATTTGCATCCTGTAAAATTGATTAATATGAAACAACTTTTTATTACAGCAACAATCCTTTTCCTATTGGCAGCCTGCCAAAATGTAACCAAAAACCCAAAAGAGCCGGTTGATCCCAGAAGTGCAGCGGCAGATTCGCAACATGCTTTAATAGCTGATTCAACCAACTGGACAACCGTTCAATGGCTTGATTCTGCTCAGGACTTTGGCAATATTACCGATGGTGAAAAAGTGATGATCACTTTTCATTTCAAAAACATCGGCAATAAACCACTGATCATATCAAATGTATCTGCAAGTTGTGGCTGTACTGTTCCATCAAAACCTGAAGAGCCGATTGCTCCGGGTCAGGAAGGAAAGATTACGGCAGAATTTAACAGCACAGGCCGTGTTGGAAAAGCATCAAAAAACTTAACTGTAGCCTGTAATACAAAGGAACAGTCAGTGAATCTTTTCTTTAGCGGCGAAGTACTTCCTAAAAAATAAAACAAACAATAATGATGAATTTATTCATTCTGTTAACGGGCGATCCAAAATCAGGCGGCGGAACAATACAGTTATTATTTCTCGGGCTCATGATTCTTGTGTTCTGGTTATTTATGATTCGCCCTCAGGCAAAAAAAGCAAAGCTGCAAAAATCATTTATTGATAACCTGCAGAAAGGTGATAAAGTGGTAACCATTGCCGGCATTCATGGTATAGTAAATAAAGTAAATGATGACAATACACTTTCTTTAGAAATTAACCCCGGCAGTTATATCAAAATTGAACGCAGCTCAATCAGCATGGAGTGGACCAGCCAGCTGAACAAAGTTGCTGAAGTGAAGAAATAATGCAGTCGTTTGCCGGTAGTAGTTAGCCTGTAGTCATTAGCAAGTTCATACTAACTACTAAAGACTTTCGGCTATCGGCTTTTTAATTACGACTATGCTAAAAATAGGATTAACCGGAGGTATCGGCAGCGGCAAAAGTACTGTTGCAAAAGTATTTGAGGTGCTTGGTATTCCTGTTTATTATGCTGATGAAAGAGCAAAAGAATTGATGCATACTAATGAGCTGTTACAACAACAGCTCATTTTGCATTTTGGAAAAGCCACTTATACAAATGGAAAATTGAACAGAAAGCATCTCGCTTCTATTGTATTTGCAGATAAAGAAAAACTGGATTTGCTCAACAGCCTGGTACACCCCGTTACCATTGCTGATTCTGAGGAATGGTTTAGGAAACAAACATCACCTTATGTGATTAAAGAAGCGGCTTTGTTATTTGAAAGCGGGGCAACAGAGGGATTAGACTATATAATTGCTGTTACTGCACCTGCAACGATTCGTATTAAAAGAGTAATGGACAGGGATCAGGTAACGGCAGAGGAAGTAAAAAAAAGAATGGCCAGCCAGATTGATGAAAATATTAAGACCCGTTTGTGTGATTTTATTATTACCAATAATGAACAGCAAATGATCTTACCACAGGTGTTGCAACTTCATGAAAAATTATTTCATCTCAATGAAAAGTTTTCTGCATCGTAGTATTTATTAGGTTCATTTTACGGAACAGAAAACAGGATAACGCAAAGTTTGAATTATGAGTTTATTGTTTTTGATAATAGTGGCAGCAGGACTTCCTTTTTTGACAGCACTCAGTTTTAAGAACATTAAAAAAATGGAAGCAGAACTGGATGGCGCACAGATTGCCAAAATACCTGTGTACCTCCAATCCATGCTCATGCAGATCATTCTTTGTGTGCTGGCATATTTTGCAGGGCGGAGTGAAAAGTTAACCATTTCATTAACAAGCGCATTCACTGCTTCATCTATAGGAGCATCGGTTGGTTTAATTGTTATTGCTTTGGGTCTTGCATGGATTTCTCAAAAATTTTCAAAAGAAAAAGATGAAAGTACCCTGCATCATATTTTACCCAATACGGCCATTGAACGATTGATGTGGGTGCTGGCCTGCGTTGTGGCAGGTTTTTGCGAAGAATACATTTACAGAGGCGTATTGTTTCAGATGGTCATGAGTTATACTGAAAATATTTGGATACTGGCTGCATTACTCAGTGCCATTGTGTTTGCATTTGGCCACGGCACACAGGGTGAAAGGGCTATCATTCAAATCATTCCTTTTGCAGTGGGTTTTCAGTTTCTTGCCTGGATCAGTGGTGGATTGTTGTTACCCATGATTGCTCACTTCATTTATAATATTCTT
>JBKJNM010000051.1:0-14945 GCA_046593655.1 Lacibacter sp.
ACAGCATCATCCAGCATTCCTCCACCATTTCCACGTAAATCAAGGATCAACTTTTTCATCCCTTCTTTTTGCAAACGCTCCATGTTTTGCATGAACTCTTCATAGGTTGTACTTGAAAATTTATTGAGCCTGATGTAAGCAGTTCCGGGTTCAATCATATAAGCAGCTTCAACACTTTTAACAGGAATGATACCCCGCTGAATGCTGATCTTTTTCGACAGACCATTCCGAATTGTGTTTATTTGTAAAATTGTACCCTTCGGTCCCCGAAAAAATGTACGGATATTTTCATAACCTCTTTTTTTACCGGATACCACAGAATCATTGGCACTGATGATCTGATCGCCTACCTGCAAACCGGCATTTGCTGCCGGGCCTTTTTCCATGACCGTCATTATATGTACCGTGTCATCAATCATCCCAAACTCAATGCCGATTCCCTGAAAATTTCCCTGCATATCATCATTTACCAGTTGTACCTGTTGCGGGGGAATATAAACGGAATGCGGATCGAGTTGATTAAGAACATCCTGGATAGCAAAATATCCAAGTGAATCAACATTTACGGTATCAACATATTTCTGTTTTACCAGCTCTAATATTTCCTGTAATGAGGTTCTTTGTGATTTTCCAAAAAAAGATGGGCCATATGCACCCATATTATCTTTGAGTTTATAGCCAAAAAACATCCCTATCATAAGGGCAACAGACAGGAGAACGGGTAACCAAACTTGTACTTTCTTTTGATTCATGCAAATAAGTTCATATAAAAAGAGCTGCAAATCTCATGAAAATAAAGCATATTGCCTTGTCGCTTTTGTTTCATTGTTAATAATTTACAGCAAAGGCCCGAAAAACTTAATAGCGGTATGAGTTCCATTAAACTAATAGCAGATAGCGGAGCCACTAAGGCAGAGTGGTGTTTATTGAAGGGAAAGAAGAAGAAGATCATGTTTACCCAGGGTATCAGTCCTTACCTGATGACCACTGAGCAAATAATAAAAATGCTGCAAAAGGAGTTGAAGCAAAAGTTAAAAACTGAAAAAATTGCTGAAATCTTTTTTTATGGAACAGGTTGCAGTAGTCCTCAAAATGTAAGAAATGTAAAAAAAGCATTGAAAGAGGTATTTCCTGCCACTAAAAAAATAGTTGTAGATCATGATTTAATGGGCGCTGCCAAAGCTTTGTGCGGCGATGCAAAAGGAGTTGCCTGTATCTTAGGAACAGGATCAAACTCCTGTTATTTTAATGGAACAAGAATTGTAAAAAACAGTCCTGGTCTTGGGTATGTTTTGGGCGATGAAGGAAGCGGTGCCTTTCTAGGCCGTAAAGTAATTCAGCATTTTTTGTATAAAACCTTTGATGAAGAACTCATGGCAAAATTTCAGGCTAAATACAATACCGATCGTTTGGACATTCTGGATCATGTATATCGCAAACCTTTGCCCAACCGTTACATGGCTTCATTTGCTTTATTCCTCACGGAGAACCGTGGCCATTATATGGTAGAAAATATTATTGAAGATTCGCTCAATGATTTTTTCTATAACCATTTGTACAAGTACCGTGAAAGCTGGTTATATCCTTTACATTTTACAGGCGGAGTGGCTTATGCTTTCAGAGATGTATTGAAAAGCTTATGTCATTCATATGAACTGCAGTTGGGAAAAATTATAAAGAATCCTATGCAGGGTTTAATAGAATATCACAGTTAATCAATTTTATGCCAGATCAATTTATACGCATTACTGAACAGGAATCGAATTATCGTCATTTAGATGAAATGAATGTTTTGGATTTGCTGCAGAACATCAATAAAGAGGACAGTATTGTTCCTGCAGCAGTTGAAAAATCGATTGAACAAATAGAACCTTTGGTTACAGCCATTACCGATAAGATGCTCATGGGCGGAAGATTATTTTATATCGGTGCCGGAACAAGTGGCCGGTTGGGAATACTCGATGCAAGCGAATGTCCGCCAACATACGGTGTGCCCTATGGTTTAGTGATAGGCATTATTGCCGGAGGTGAAAAAGCAATTACCAATGCTGTTGAATTTGCTGAAGACAGCAGAGAAGAGGGTTGGAAAGATTTACGGGAACAAAACGTATCAGAAAAAGATGTGGTAGTAGGAATTGCAGCAAGCGGCACTACAGCTTATGTTATTGCAGCGTTGGAAGAATGCCGTAAAAATAATATTATAACAGGCAGCATCAGTTGTAATCCCCATTCACCTGTAAGTGCTGCGGCAGACTATCCAATAGAGGTGGTGGTTGGTCCTGAGTTTGTGACCGGTAGTACCCGCATGAAAAGCGGAACAGCGCAAAAGCTGGTATTGAATATGATCTCTACTGCTGTCATGATTCAGTTAGGAAGGGTGGAGGATAACCGGATGGTGAATATGCAGCTCAGCAATGAAAAATTAATCGATCGTGGTGTAAAGATGTTGATGTTGCGAAGCGGCATCAGCAATTATGATGAAGCCAAAGATCTGTTGCTTACACACGGAACCGTAAAAAAAGCGCTGAGCTCTCTCGGCAAATAAACAACTGCTTTTTTTGTAACCACTCATCAAATTCTATTCTCATCAGCTTTGAATTGGGCAAAATAGGGTGTAACTTCTACATTCAAATTATACCTTCATTCAAAAACACTGATTATGAAAAAGAAAACTTTACTCCCCGTTTTTTTTCTGTTTTCTGTTACAACACTCATTGCACAACGTTCCTCTTTTATTTATGCCATCAGTTCACCCGAAAATCAAACCAATTGGGTCAACATTCAAATGATGAATGCAAAAAAAGGAGAAGTGGTGCAAACTGTTTTTGATCCATCTGCTCAAAAAAAACCGGTAGTTGATTTTTCTACAAATACAACTTTAGCAAGGATAGCCAACAGCAGTGAACCTTATCCAACTTCCACCATGGTTGCAGCGGCAGCTTATGATGGAAAAAATCAGCAATTCTTTTTCATACCCATGCGTATTCCTGAATTACGCTGGGCAGATGTACGTGTGCCTGCATCTCCCCATTTTTATACACTTCGTTCACCTGTACTAAGTACACTTAATTTGAATGATCCAGCCAATCATATTACAAGGATGGTGATTGCAGCAGATAAATATGGTTATGCTTTAACCAATGATGGTAATCACCTGTTTCGTTTTACAACCGACAAAGAACCCGTTATTACTGATTTAGGCAATTTGGTTGATGCTGCAGAAAATAATTCCGTTTCAATTCATAGTCAATGCAGCAGTTGGGGTGGTGATATGGTTGCGGGCACTGATGGCAACCTGTTTGTGATCTCACATAACAAACATGTGTTTAAATTTGATCCCGATGAAAGGATTGCTACATTTATGGGTACAATCAAAGGATTACCCGATGGGTTTCATGTAAATGGTTCGGCTGCTGACCAGGATGGAAGAGTGATTGTTAGCTGCAGCTTTGGCAATCAACCTTACTACTATCTAAACCTTGAAACACTTGATGCAAAAATGGCTTTCAGTAAAGATCAATACATCAATGCTTCTGATTTGGCAAGTGCCAATCTTGCCCTGCGTCCTGCTAATAATAACGGGCAATATATCACCGGTAATTCACCGTTTGCAGCAACGAATCAAAAAATTGCTATGTATCCCAACCCTGTTACAGAAAATCGATTCCAGTTAAACTTTGAAGAAACAGGTATTGGTGTTCATCACATACAAGTGATGGATCTTTCAGGAAAAATTTTACTGAACAAAACAGTAACGATCAACGGGCCCGGTCAATACGAAGGTGTAGAATTACAATCATCCATCAGCAAAGGTTTGTACCTGGTTAAAGTAGTAAACAGTGCTTCAAAAACAGTTTATATTTCCAAATTCATTGTTCATTAAGAAATGAAATGCTTTATTCGAAAGAGCTGCTGAATGCAGCTCTTTTTGTTTGTTCCGAAAATCATATTAAACTAACGCTTGTTGCATGAAGCTTCGTGTTTATCTTGTGGCCTCATGAAACAGGTTGTACATATACCCTCCGCTTTGTCAGCAATTGCTGGCACAATGACTATTACAACTACTACGATCCGCTAAGCGGATTGTACATTTTCATATTATCCCCCGGGCAAAAGCTGCTGTTTGAACAAAGGAATTTTTTTTTATTAAACGTTTATCTTCATGAATATGCTGGTTTTAAAATTTGGCGGTACTTCTATGGGAAGTGCAGATGCAATTAAACAGGTTGTTGACATTGTAAGAAACAAACTCAATGAATCTTCTCTAATGGTTGTTGTAAGTGCTATGAGTGGCACAACCGATCTCTTACTAAACTGCGGAACCAAAGCTTCTGCATCAGACGAATCCTATAAAGATATTTTGAAGCAATTGGAAACACGGCATCTTGATACCGTAAAAGCATTGATTCCGGTGCAACAGCAAAGCAGTGTGCTGAGCCTGGTAAAAAAATATTGCAATGAAATCGAAGATATATGCAACGGAATTTTTTTATTAGGTGAATCTTCACTTCGTACCAAAGATAAACTCATGAGTTATGGTGAACTGCTTTCATCTACGATCATCCATGCTGCTTTCAATACAAACGGATCAACAGCTGTTTGGAAAGATGCAAGAGAGCTTATTTGTACAAACTCCAATTTCAGTAATGCAATTGTCGATTTCCCTTTAACAAATCAACAGGTAAGTGATTATCTAAAAGGGGTAACAGAAAAATTAATTGTTATTCCGGGTTTCATTGCCAGTGATGCAAATAAGATTACCACAACCTTGGGCCGTGGCGGATCAGATTATACTGCTGCAATTCTTGCAGGTGCGGTTGATGCAACTGCATTGGAAATATGGACCGATGTAAGTGGTATGATGACTGCTGATCCACGATGGGTGTTGAATGCCCGGATCATTCCTTCAATTTCTTACCAGGAGGCTATGGAGCTTTCGCACTTTGGAGCAAAAGTTATTTATCCGCCAACCATTCAACCTGTGTTGAATAAAAATATCCCCATTTGGATCAAGAACACATTTGCCGCAACAGATCATGGAACAGTGATTGAAAACAAATCTGAATCCTCTAATATTATTACTGGTATTTCAAGTATCAATTCATTGGCATTACTAAGCCTGGAAGGAAGTGGTATGGTGGGCATTCCCGGTTTCAGCAGTCGTTTGTTTGCTGCATTGGCAAATGCACAGATCAATGTCATACTTATTACACAAGGTTCATCTGAACATTCTATTTGTGTGGGGGTTGATGTTTCATTTGCTCTAAAAGCAAAAGAAGCAGTTGATAAAA
Source organism: Lacibacter sp. (assembly GCA_046593655.1). Taxonomy (GTDB): domain Bacteria; phylum Bacteroidota; class Bacteroidia; order Chitinophagales; family Chitinophagaceae; genus Lacibacter. Next base: position 5,292 of record JBKJNM010000051.1, read on the forward strand.
CATTTGAGTATGAAATTGTTTCCGAAAAAGTAGAGCCGTTGCAAATTGAAAAAGATCTTTCAATCGTTGCATTGGTAGGCGATCAGATGCGTCATCACACCGGTATCAGTGGAAGAATGTTTTCTGCATTAGGACGTAATGGTGTAAACATCCGTGCCATTGCACAAGGCTCAACAGAACGGAATATTTCCGCTGTTGTTTTAACATCAGATGTGCGTAAGGCAGTAAACGTTTTACATGAAGAATTTTTTGAAACAAGCAAAAAACAAATCAACTTATTTATTGTTGGTACCGGAAATGTGGGCAAGAAATTAATGGCACAGTTAATTAAACAACGAACATTCCTCGAACAACATCTGCGTTTGCAGGTAAACGTTACCGGGCTCAGCAACAGTCGTCAAATGCTCATCAATGAAACGGGCATTGATCTGAATAGTTGGGAAGCATCATTGGAACAAGGAGAACCAGCCAACCTGCAACAATTTATTCAATCGATCATTTATAAAAATCTGCGGAACTCTGTTTTTGTTGATGTAACAGCAAATGCAGGCATAGCAGATTCATACGCTTTATTACTTGAAAAAAGTATTGCAGTTGTTGCCTGTAATAAAGTGGCAGCATCATCACAACTTAGTCATTACAAAAAACTGAAACATCTTTCCCGTGAATTCAATGCGCCGTTTTTATTTGAAACAAATGTGGGAGCAGGTTTACCCATCATCGGTACATTGAATGATCTGATGAGAAGTGGTGACTGCATTCATCGTATGGAAGCGGTATTGAGCGGTACCCTTAATTTTGTGTTCAATAACTATGATGGCACAAAACTGTTTGCAGATGTAGTGAAACAGGCACAGGATGAAGGATATACCGAACCTGATCCACGATTGGATTTAAGTGGGACGGATGTGATGCGTAAAATTCTCATACTTGCACGGGAAGCAGGTGTGCCAATGGAAATGGAAGAAATTTCCTGCAATGGATTCTTACCTGAAAGTTGCATGAAGGGAACGGTGGCCGATTTTTATGAGGCCATGAAAAAAGAAGAAGCACATTTCAAAGCGATTTATGAAAAAGCGAAAGCAGAAAATTGCAAATTAAAATTTGTTGCCAGCTATATTAGCTCCTCTTTAGGAGATGGGGGCGGAAAAGCAAGTGTTGGATTGCAGCATATCCCAACACAACATGATCTGTATCATTTGTATGGAAAAGATAATGTGGTGCTGTTTTATACCGATCGTTATAAAGAACAACCCATGGTCGTGAAAGGTGCTGGTGCTGGTGCTGAAGTAACAGCAAGCGGTGTATTTGCAGATATTTTAAGAGCCATCTAGCCCCAACCCTAAAGGGAGTAAAGCAGAAAGTATAATTTGTGAAGGACTAAAAAAACTAAAAAATGAATCGGGGTGAAAAAGTAAATCAAGGTATTCAAAGCTACCCTTTAGGGGCGGGGGGGCTTGCTATTGTAGCAGTTCAATGCCCGGCAACAATTGCCAATCTAGTTTGCGGTTTTGATATTCTGGGGATGGCCTTAACGGAGCCTTATGATATCATGAAACTGAAGTTGATTGATGATCCAAAAGTAATCATTACGAATAAGGATGCATATAATCTTCCAACAGAAGCAGAAAGGAATGTGGCAGGCGTTGTGTTATTATCTATCATGGAAAAGATGAACAACCAATTTGGCTTTGAAGTAGAAATTGAAAAACATATCAAGCCAGGGAGTGGTTTAGGCTCCAGTGCAGCCAGTGCAGCAGGCGCAGCGGTTGCAGCCAATTATTTATTGGGAAATATTTTTTCAACCGATGAATTGGTGCAATTTGCTATGAATGGTGAAAAGCTGGCGAGTGGTGTAAAACATGCTGACAATATTACGCCTTGCATTTTGGGAGGTGTTACACTGATTCGTTCTATTCATCCGTTGGATATTATTCAGCTGAATGCACCTGCATTGTTTGTAACCGTTGTTCATCCGCAAATTGAAGTAAAGACAAGTGATGCCCGGCAAATTTTACGTAAAGAAGTATTGCTGAAAGATGCCATTAAACAATGGGGCAATATTGCCGGCCTTGTTGCTGGTTTTGAAAAAGGCGATACGGATTTGATCGGAAGAAGTTTAGAAGATGTAATCATCGAGCCTGTTCGAAGTATTCTGATTCCTGGCTTTGATGAGATCAAAACAAAAAGCAAAGAAGCCGGCGCATTAGGTGGTGGTATTTCCGGAAGCGGACCTTCCATCTTTATGTTGAGTAAAGAGGAGTCAACTGCAAAAGATGTTGAACTGATCATGAAAGAAATATTTACCCGGTTGGGAATTGAGTTCAAAACTTATGTAACAACAATTAATAAATCCGGTGTGCAAGTAGTGAAATGATGTAAGATGCACCCCGTCAGCGGTTGCAAACCCTGATGGCGGTTAAAGTGATTTTTCTATCATCTGCCGTAAGGGCTATATGCCCCTGAGGCGGAACATTAACTTTAAATATTCCCAAATTGAAATACTATAGTTTAAATAAACAATCACCTATTGCTTCTTTTAAAGAAGCTACAATACTTGGGCAAGCACCAGATAAAGGATTGTATTTTCCTGAAAGCATTCCACAGGTTGATCCGGAACTCATCCGTAATATTGAATCCATCAGCAATGAAGAAATTGCATTCCGTGTTATACATTCTTATATCGGAAATGAAATTGCAGAAGAAGAACTCTATCGTATTGTATCAGAAACGGTAAATTTTCCCATTCCATTGATAAAAGTGAATGAAAGCATTTCTTCTCTTGAATTATTTCACGGACCAACGCTGGCATTTAAAGATGTAGGAGCAAGATTTATGAGCAGGTGTCTTGGCTACTTCGTAAACAAAGGTCAGGCCGCTTCAAGCGGCCAGACCGGCAAGATCATCGTTCTTGTTGCAACAAGTGGCGATACCGGTGCTGCAGTTGCCAATGGGTTTTATAATGTAGATGGAGTAGAAGTTGTGATTCTGTACCCCAGCGGCAAAGTAAGCAGTGTACAGGAAAAACAATTAACAACACTCGGTAACAATATTCATGCGCTTGAAGTAAATGGAAATTTTGATGACTGTCAGCAAATGGTGAAACAGGCATTTACTGATATTGAATTGAACAAGCAATTATTTCTTACGTCAGCCAATTCAATTAATGTAGCAAGATGGTTACCGCAACAATTCTATTATTTCTTTGCCTATAAACAATGGAAAGAAAAGGATCAGCCACCTGTTATCTCAGTACCCAGCGGCAACTTCGGCAATATTTGTGCTGGCATCTTAGCAAATATGAGTGGCTTACCGGTAAAACATTTTATTGCGGCATGTAACGCCAATGATATTGTGCCTGCTTATATGCAATCGCAACAATACCAGCCCAAATCAGCAATAGCAACTATCAGTAATGCGATGGATGTGGGCAACCCCAGCAACTTTGTACGGATACTGGAATTGTTTCATCAACAATTCCCGCAATTAAAAGAAAAATTCAGCAGTGTAAGTATTACTGATAACGAAACCAAAGCAACTATGAAACGGGTGTTTGAAGAATATGATTATGTGCTTGATCCGCATGGAGCAGTTGGATACCTGGCATTGGAAAGATATTTAGCAGCACAACACGGTGAGTCATCCGCCATACCGGCGGATAACTCACCGGCAGTGAAAGGTATTTTCCTTGAAACAGCACACCCCGTTAAGTTTTATGATGTAGTGGAACCAGTACTCAATCAAAAAATTCCTTTACCCGAAGTAGTAGAACAAATCATTAATCTGCCAAAGCAATCAATAAAAATGGGAGCATCGTTTTTACAACTTAAAGAATATTTAATGTCGGTTGAATAAAAGTCACTGATCTTCCTTATTTTTAAGCAGAGTTGTTTGCCAAACAAGAATTTGTTTGCAACAACTCTTTTTTATTAACTTGAATACTGAATATGAGCAGGGACGAACTGATCCATCAATACAATCCAGACCATCATTTATTTGATGAAATGAAGCAAGGCAGTGATATTCGTGTGCCTTATCAAAAATTGATGGAAACAATTCTTGAACACAGTGTGGAGACCCTTCATCTCAAAGCCAAGCTGGCCGGGGATTTATTCATGAATCAGGGCATTACCTTTACCGTTTACAGCGATGATGAAGGTATTGAGCGAATCTTTCCTTTTGATATTCTGCCACGCATCATTACAGCAGCCGAATGGGATCATATTGAAAAAGGAATTCAGCAACGGTTAAAAGCCCTCAATCTTTTTCTTAAAGACATTTATAATGAGCAACAGATTATTAAAGACAAGATCATTCCTGCTGAATTGATTTCTTCCTGTTCGCATTACATGCGTGAAGTTGCAGGCATTAAAGTACCCCATGATATTTATGTACACATTTCCGGCATTGATCTTATTCGAGGCGAAGATGGTACCTTTTATATATTGGAAGATAATCTGCGCACACCTTCAGGTGTTTCCTATATGCTGGAGAACAGGGAGGTAACCAAACGTTTGTTTCCTGAATTACTTTCCAATGCCAATGTAAGGATGGTGAACAATTATCCTTTGATGCTTCATAATAATTTAATGGCCTTATCACCAAGACCTGTTTCCAATCCAACTGTTGTGTTACTTACTCCCGGCATTTATAATTCTGCCTACTATGAGCATACGTTTCTTGCACGTCAGATGGGTATTCAACTGGTAGAAGGAAAAGATCTGGTCATTAATAACCACAAAGTGTTTATGAAAACAACAAGTGGTTTTCAACAGGTAGATGTCATTTACAGACGAATTGATGATGAGTTTATGGATCCGTTATTATTTCGGTCCGATAGTGTTTTAGGTGTTCCGGGTATTATGGGTGCTTACAGAAAAGGAACTGTTGCATTGGCCAATGCAGTAGGTAACGGAGTGGCAGATGATAAGGCAGTATATGTATATGTACCAGCCATGATCAAATATTATTTGAACGAAGAACCAATATTGCCTAATGTTCCAACCTACCAGATGAGTAATGAAGATGAACGTAAACATGTGTTTGAAAATATGCAGCGGATGGTGGTAAAAAGAACCAATCAAAGTGGCGGGTATGGGATGTTGATGGGAAATAAAGCCAGTGATGAAAAAATGAACCAGATGAAAATTGAAATTGAAAAACACCCAAGAGAGTTTATTGCACAACCTATTATTCAATTATCTACTGTTCCCTGCTTTATTGATGGACAATTAAAACCTCGCCATGTTGATCTTCGTCCTTATGCATTATGCGGACCAGATGGAATAAAAATTGTTCCCGGAGGTTTAACAAGAGTGGCATTGAGAGAAGGATCATTGGTGGTTAATTCATCGCAGGGTGGTGGAAGTAAGGATACCTGGGTAGTGGATTAATAAATGTAAGAAGTATGATGTACGAGGTACGAATTAAGAACTTCACTATGTATTAAAGTAAAACAGTTTTTGAATATTTTGTGTTTCGATGGCAGAAATAATTATCATTTATCAGTTAACAAATTATCCATTATAACAAATGCTAAGCAGAGTGGCCGATTCAATGTTCTGGATGAACCGTTATATGGAACGGGCAGAAGGTTTATTGCGTGTTTTATATACGAACTATATCTTGTCGCTTGACAAAGGAACATATGGACAGCATTCATGGAAACCCGTGCTGCAAATGTTTTGCAATTTAAAAGAAGAAGAGATCAATACATTTGAATATACAACCACCAGTTCTTTGCAGTACCTGGTTACACGCCAATCGAATATTAACTCTTTACGCTGCCTCATTAACAGGGCAAGGGAAAATGCAAGAGGTATGCAGGATCACATTACCAAAGAAGTATGGGAAGAAGTGAACCTGATTTATCATACGGTTAATCATAGTGACCTCGAACGCAAATTAGCCGGTGCGGATGCATTGGCCACCATAGATCAATTGCTGAAACTGTGTTTAACGTATGTTGGTGTAACAGATACTACCATGCCAAGAGGTATGGGTTGGAGTTATATGAGTATGGGCCGTTTTATTGAACGGGGTATTTTAACCACTGAGGTTACTTCAAAACATTTTGAACAGATTGATTTTGATCTGGACGATCATAAGGATATTTTATTCTGGCGCAACCTGTTGTTGTCTTTATCTGGTTATGAATTACATTTAAAGAATTACCAGAATAGTGCAACAAATGCCAATGTAATTAACCAGGTTGTTTTTAACAGTCAATTCCCACGTTCCATCATTTATTCCCTCAGCCGTTTAGGAAAATATTTAAAAGACGTGTTGGATGAAAATCAACCTGCACAAAAAGAAATGCTCAACCGTGAATTCGGCCGTATTTACAGCCGTGTACAATTTGCTGATGAAAAATCCATCAAAGAAATTACTTTACAGCGTTTTCTGCAGGATACCAAACAGGATCTGCTCAGGTTTTCGCATGTGTTAGGTCAACAATTTTTTTCGTACGCTTAGTAAAATCAAACAATGCCCGTTTTCAAAATACAACACGTTACAAGGTACAGTTATAACAGGCCGGTTAAAGAAAGTGTAAATCAAATACGCATTTATCCAATTGCATCCCCACAGCAGGAAATACTACAACATGAAGTAAACATTACGGCAGACCCTGAGCTGTTTCTTTTTCTTGATTACTTTGGCAACCGCTGTGCCAATTTTAGTTTAGTAGAAGCACATCATGAATTAACCATCGACAGCAGAATCATTGTACGTACCATGGGAAACGAGTTGATAACATCTGTTGACAGTACATGGGAAGATCTGCAACAAAACATAGCCGGTGATTTTTACCTGATTGATTTGATAAGACCAGATGAAATCCTTTTAAACCAGGTGGTAGAAGAGATGATTTTCTCTTTTGATCACCGGAATAAAACGATCATGCAGATTGTAGAAATTTGTTCAGGTTTTATTTTCACCGACTTTAATTACATCAAAGGAATCACCACCATTGAATCTACCGTAGATGAAATTCTTGAACATCGCAGTGGGGTGTGCCAGGATTTTGCACATGTGCTTTTACAGTTGTTACGAACAATGGGCATTCCATCAAGATATGTAAGCGGTTATATCTGCCCCAATAAAAACGGCATGCGGGGTGAGGGTGCAACACATGCTTGGGTAGAAGCATGGATTCCTCAACTCGGTTGGACGGGTATTGACCCTACTAACAATGTATGGGTTACCACACATCATGTAAAACTGGCAGTAGGGCGAAATTTCAATGATTGCACACCTGCTAAAGGAACCTTCAAAGGCCTTGCAAGGCAAACACTTTCAGTATATGTTTCAGTGGGCTATGAGGATGGACACATATTTGAAGAATTGAATGATGTAGAAATGATCATTACTGAAGCAGCCCAGGAGGCAGAAAGAATGGCTATAGAGGCCGCACAGCAATAGTAATAATAACTACAAAAAACAGCGTGTTATTACTACATACGAAAGCCATTTTCTGTTTTATATTTATGTTACTCAATTATCCAATATTTGTAAAACCAATACCTAGTAACTATGAACAAGCCATTCTTCGATGATCAGGCGCACATTGCCGAACAATTTAATATTGTTGATGATCACACCACACAAGTTGCCCGACTGGCATTTCACAAAATTAATTCTTACAAACTGTCATTAACTAATCAAGCTTATTGCATGAGCCACGATCATTTAAAAGGGCTGATCAAAGGCAGTTTGCTCAATTATGTTAATGCTTTCAGTGTATTGTACATTCAGGGATTTTTTGCTGAAGAAATGAAAAATTAAGTCTGCAGAAATGTTTGTGTGATTTAATTTTTTTATTTCAATCAGCAATCCTAAAATTTGCATCATAATCTTCTGATGAAGACTTATTATGCATGATATAGAACCATTTTTCAACTGGCGCCACATTTATGTGAGTGAAGAAGATGAACGCTCACCCTTCTTCGGAAGAGAGTACTCTGAATTTGAGTTTTCTCAAACGGTCTATAATTTCTATATCCATCCGCAATGGGATGAATTCGGCAGCCGTACATTATATCTTAAAATTTTAATTGCCGATTACGAAGAAAAATATGCCATCATTGAACTGATTGGTGAATGGAACGATGCCATTGAAAATGATATCATGGAATTAAAACGTGAAGTGATTGACAAACTAATGAGTGAAGGCATTTATAAATTCATCCTCATAGCAGAAAGTGTACTCAACTTCCACAGCAGCGAAAAAGATTATTATGAAGAGTGGTATGAAAACTGCGCCGATGAAAACGGCTGGACCATTATTCTCAATATGCCAGAGCAAACTCAATACGATTTTAAAAAACTCAAGCTCAACCGTTATCTTGAATTAATGGAATTACACAACTGGCGCATCTATAAACCCTATCACCTGTATAAAAAAATTGACGGTGAACTTTCTCAACGTTTAAAGGTTTAAAGCCAAAACCGTTAAAATACCCTTTAGTAGGTATAACAATTATGATATTTTTATACGAGTTTTAATAAATATTATCACACCAAAACCAATTTGTATGCAACCAAAAAAAACAGCTGCCACATTGCTCATTTGTTTGGCAGCTCTTCCTGCACTATTTGCACAGTCAAAACTTGATCAGCAATCCGGTACCAAAAAAAACGATCCTGCACCTTCCAATTCAAAAAACAGTGTGCAGAAAATGAATATTGTAAAGGTCAACCTCATGGCGATTGCTCTTAAAAATTATTCATTCCAATATGAACGTGTAATTAACAAACGCATTTCTGTTGCGTTAGGCCTTCGCACAATGCCTTCAAGCGGGCTGCCTTTTAAAAGTGCATTTAACAATATTGCTGGTTCAGATGACCCCCAGGTAAGCCAAACGATTAATGACCTTCAAATAGGCAACTTTGCTATCACGCCTGAAGTAAGATTTTACCTCAGTAAAAAAGGATTTGGCCGTGGGTTTTATATTGCGCCTTATTACCGTTTTGCAAAGTTTACATCTAGCGAAGTGCCCATTGAATACCAAACCAGTCCTACAACTACTAATACCATTAAACTCAAAGGTGATATAGCTACTCATACTGGCGGTTTAATGTTTGGTGCACAATGGGCTCTGGGTAAATACATTTCACTTGATTGGTGGATCTTGGGTGCTCATTATGGCAAAAGCAACGGGTCTTTAAATGGAGTACCAACATCTCCTCTTACTCCAACTGAACAGAATGATATTCGAACTACAATTGAAGATTTCAATGAAAGTTTACCGGTTGGGAAATTTACATCTCAAATAAGTGCCAATAGCGTAAAAGTAATTATTGATGGCCCATGGGCTGGTGTAAGATCAGGATTAACGATAGGTTTTAGATTCTGATATTATCTTCTTTTAAATATATTTATAGCTGCTGTTTTCAGCAGCTATTTTTGTTTTTAATAAATAGATATAACTGAACTTTTTGTACGTTCCTGTCCTAAATTTGCAACGGTTCTCCAAAACTATTCGTTATGACGTTTAAGCAGATGTTTATTTCTTCTATCGGGAAAAAATTAGTGATGGGTCTTACAGGTCTTTTCCTGATCACTTTTTTGATTATACATGTAAGTATCAATTCAACCATTTTTGCTGATTTGTTCAACCCTGATGATAACGGGAAGATGTTTAACAAAGCTGC
>JBKJNM010000206.1:0-4993 GCA_046593655.1 Lacibacter sp.
ATTAAATGAAACAGAAGCCCTGTTAGCAGCCGATAAAACATCATCCGAAACTGATCTTACTGCCAGCAGGGATTTGGTCAATCGTTTAAAAAACGCCGTTGCATCAATTCAAACCGAATTAAACAACGGAGCTGTGGCTGAAGCAGCAACTAAAACCAAAGCAATGAATACTGAAATAAAAACATTGCGGCAATTGCTGAAGAAGCTGGGAAAACAATACACTACTATTTCAAATGTGTTGAAAACAAAACACGATACAGTAAAGAATTCGATTAATAATGTTCGTTAAGAGCCGTCTTACCGGATAATGTTTCAGTTTTAAGCAGCGCTTATTTTTTTAATGAGGCTGACTGTACCCCGTCAATCAAAAGCGGTGCATCTTTTCCATTATACTCCACAACAAACAAACTTTCATCTTTGAGTATATGATTGTGTTCTACAAATTCCTGCCAGTTAAATGAAACCGGTAAGATCACATGCCGAAACCTGTGATGATTCAATTTGTATTGATCGATCAGTTGTTGTTTTGCCGGTCCCGTAAATTCAGGAAGCAAAATTGGAAGCGGTTTAATTTTATGGTTGAGGTAATAATCAATGCTAATGAGTTGCTGCAATACTTCATCTTGTGGATATTGTTCTTTTGCAAATGCATGGAGCAGTGTATAAATATCTTTAGCACCGTGCTTGTGAAAATGGCTATGCGTTTGAAAGTAGTTGCCAAGCCCCTGTAAAAAATCAAACACACTGTAATAAGCCGTTACATATTTCAGTGTATGCTGTGCACGGTTTTTATTCCAGTAAATTTCCAATGCTTCTTCCACCACACGGATCTGTGCCAATTCTTCTTTACTTAAATACCTGCTCTCTATTATCTCGTATGGTGCAACAGGATCGTACACATATCCATGCTCTGCACTCTTATGACGCACCGGTGTGCCTTTTAAAAATTTTAAAAAGCCCACTTGTAATTCAGGGGCAAAGAGTTTGAATACTTCTTCAAAACTGTATTTGATGTCTTCAAAATAATCCAATGGCAAACCAACAATGAGATCGAGATGCAGATCTACTTTATCCCGTACCTGTGCAATAATGCTTTTTGTTTTTTCGAAACTCTGTTTGCGGTTTACTTCCAGGTTGGCTTTCTGGTTCACGGTTTGAATACCGATCTCAAAACGAAACAAACCCTTCGGCACTTCTTCATTGATGAAGCGGATAATATCGGGATGTAATATATCGGCCGTGATCTCAAACTGAAATACATTTCCCCGACAATGATACTCTAAAATGAATTTGAAAATATCAATCGTAAAATCCCGCTTGATGTTAAATGTGCGGTCAAGGAATTTAATCACTTTCCCATGTGTCATCAAATACAAGAGATTTTTTTTGATATCAGCAATAGGTAAGTAACGCACATTGTTATCGAGGCTCGCCAAACAAAAACCACATTTATACGGACAACCCCTGCTGGTTTCAATATAGCTCACTTTGTTCTGCAGTTCTTCAACAGGATCATTGATGTAGGGATTCACGCCAATGAAATTGCTCATGTCATACGTCGTGTTTCGCTCCTGGAAAAATACTTCTCCGTTTTGTTTATAGACAAGATTTGGCACTTGCTCCACCTTGGGGTAATTTGCCAGGAATTCATGAAACGGAATCTCCCCTTCGCCGCAAATGATATAATCAATGCAATCATATGCCATCACATCTTCCCAATCATAACTTACTTCCGGTCCGCCAAGTAAAATTTTTACAGCAGGGTTGAGGGCTTTGATCCGTTGAGCCACTTTCAATGTTTGTTCAATGTTCCAGATATAACAACTGAAAGCCACCACATCATAGTCCGCACATTCGGCTGCAATCTCATCAGGGTTCTGGCGAATGATAAATTCTTTCCAAGCAAGACCCTGCTGTTGCTTATTGAGCTCATACAGGATGCGTATGGCCAGATTCATGTGAATATATTTTGCATTAAGCGTTGTAAGCAGGAGGCGCATGAAGGAAAAACTTTTGGCAAAAGTAGAGCTTATGGGGGAAAGAGGTTTTGAAGGTTTCTTTATTAGCAATGTCTCCTGCAAGGGACATTGCGTATCATGAACGACAGAAAAAAACAACGCAACGCCCTTTAGCTTTGCACAAGACATAAAAAGAGTCGTTGTTGAGAAAGAATATTTAAAGAAAAATTTGGACATACGACTATGCAAAATATCAATTCAACGTTTTGGAAAGAAGTTTATTAAATTTGACTTTTAAGATAGGATATGCCAGTAAATAATCAAGTAATTAAGATTGAACCGTCCATTTTAATATGGGCAAGGGAAAGTCTTGGCATGTCTATAGCTGAAGTTGCAACCAAACTTGACAAAGACAGGGAAACTGTAAAACAATGGGAAATTGGCAAGACAACACCATCATTAGCACAGTTAGAAAAACTAGCTTATAATATATATAAAAGGCCATTGGCAGTTTTCTTTCTTCCAAAACCACCTAAAGAATCCACTGCAAAACAAGATTTCAGAACACTTCCAGACAAAGAAATTGCAAATTTATCTCCGGAAATAAGACTAATTGTACGAAAAGCCAAATACAATCAGTTTGTTCTAAAAGAAATAAATAATGGAAAAAATCCCATTCCCAAACCTTTGCACAAAGAATTTTCATTTAAGCTGTCGAACAACCCTACAAAAACAGCTAATAATCTAAGAGAGTATTTAGGAATCAGTACAAGGTTACAATCAAGTTTTAAAAACTCTGAATTTGCATTTAACTATTATAGAAATTTAATTGAGAATAATGGGATATATATTTTCCAATACCCTTTACCAGAAGCAAGAGGTTTTTCATTAATGGATGAAGAATTTCCTGTTATAGTTTTGAAAAGTGGAGATTCTCCTAACGGGAAAATATTTAGTCTTATACATGAATTGTGTCACATACTATTTAACACAGGAGGTATTTTTAGAGATTCGCAAACTGGAGAAGTCAAAGGTAATGTTAATAGTATTGAAACTTTTTGTAATCAATTTTCATCGGATTTTCTTTTACCAAGTGAAGACCTTTTAAATGAAAGACTAATAGTTGAAAATAAAAATAGTAACGTGTGGAAAGACACAGTTTTACAAGAACTTGCTGATATATATAAAGTTTCTAAGGAGGTTGTCTTGAGGAAATTACTACAACACAATCTTACAACTCAAGCTTTTTATCTAAAAGCAAGAGCTAAATGGAATGCTCAGTATAATAAGTCTCTCGAAGAAAAGAAACTTAAACAAAAAGGAGGGCCAACCTATCACACCACTAACATAAGCCATCTCGGTAAAAATTTTATTTCAAAAGTTTTGACAAGTTATCATATTGGTGTATTAACAGCACCACAAGTAGCAGACTTCCTAAATATAAAAATTAATAGAATAAAAGAATACGAACAAAAAATATTTTAGTCTTAGATGAGCCAACTTTTCAATACTACTAAATATGTCTTTGATACCGGCCCCTTTATAGACTTAAATAATTACCCACCAGACATTTTTTTATCTTTCTGGAATAACTTAAATGAAATGCTTAAAGAAGCAGAAATTATTTCATCTATTGAAGTTTTCCGTGAACTCGAAAATTATAATGATGAGTTTGTAGCTGAATGGACAAAGAAGAATAAAAAATACTTCCTTAAGCCAACGCTAGAAGAGCAAGAATTAGCTAAAGAAATTTTAGCAAAATTCCCTAATTTAATAAAAGAAGATGCAATTTTAGCAGGCAAACCTTTAGCTGACCCTTTCGTAATTGCACAAGCAAAACTCAACAACTGTATCTTAGTTCATCAAGAAAAATTCAAACCTAATGCCCATAAGATTCCAAATGTTTGCGAACATTTTACTGTGAAGGAAATCTCGCTTTTTGATTTTTTCAGAACAGAAAAATGGAAATTTTAGTTTCCAAATAATTCTCAAGGCCATGCCTCTTTATCATGAACGACAGTAAATAACACGCAACGTCCTTTACCTTTGCACAAAGCCATAGAAAGAGACGTTGCTTCGAAAAAATACTTTAATGATAAAGCATCTCTTATTTATAATTATTACTATTGGCTTTTTTAGCTACACAGCAGTATCACAAAAATCCAGCAAGACAAAGAATTGCTATTCGGACAAACCTTTTGATAAAGAAAAGGTTTTTATAAAAATGCTACGCAAGCCGTATTTCAAAGGTGAACCCGACTCTTTAATTAATTTTTTAACATCCAATATTAGTTTTCAAAAAATTATAAGCGACCTTTCACCAAATGAGAGAACTTATAGCGACACAGCGAGAATAAAATTTATTGTTAGTAAGACAGGTCAGCTAAGTGACCTTTCTGTAACATCTTCACAAAAAATAATCTTTGCAGACGAAATTGCAAGAGTAATAAAAAAATCTTCTTGCAATTGGGTCGCAGGTGGAACAGAACGATTAGTCAACGGCTGGCTTCAGTTTGACATTTACTATTTAATTGACAGAAGATACAATGAAGTGACAACGAAAGTTAAGATAAAAGAATATGATTATGCAACTGACTGACCACTCTTGCTTCGAAAGAAGGAAGTGCCATCCGTTTTTTATTCCAGCAGGGTTTCTTTTATGGTAGCTTCCGTTTATTAAGAATTATTTTCTGATATATTTTTGTAGAATGTAGAAGTGAATTTTCATTTCCCTCTGGTAAATAAATACCAGCATCCTGTGCGAATTGTTTGTATTCAGTAATTATTAGTTAGATATAACTCGAAGAAAGTTTATCGACTTAAACATCCGGCCATTTTAATCAATCAAAAATTCTTATGAAAATAATCAGCTTTTTTCTAATTGGTATATTGTTATTTTCCTGCTCTAAAAAATCAACTCAACAAATCGCCACATTAAAAATAACCCCTGTTTCTCCAGTAAATAATGGTTCAATAAAGCAAAGTGTTGACGCTGAATTTACCTGGTCATTATCTTCCTCCGACCCCTCTGCACC
>JBKJNM010000118.1:0-8637 GCA_046593655.1 Lacibacter sp.
TATTTTTTCTTAAAGTCCCCTCTTTTCCACGCTTGTATAAATTCATTCCATGCAATGGGATTGAAGATGTTCTGCGGACGGAACTGCCCGTTGTAGTATTGTGATTGTGCATACTGCCGTTGTACATTTCTTGAATTTTCACCACCATCTCTTGGCAATGATTGTTGTAGTATTCTTGATTGGGCAGTTCTGGTATTCTGTCGGGCAATTTCAATTTTATCGGAGGGCACATCTGCATTTACAAACTCCCGTTCAAACTGTTCCCTTCGGGGCCGGGCTTTGATAATGGTGGCAGGTAAATAAACTGTATCAACCACCATGAGTTGAATAATGCTGAAGGAGTTGCCTTCTATATTTTTTGGAATGGTTACTTCTTTTGGTTTATAACCAACACTTGTAAATTCAATGATATCGCCTTTCATAACTACAATACTAAACACACCCTGTTCATTGGTGTAGGTGCCACGGTTTTGGTTGCGGAGTTTCACTGTTACAGAAGGGAGGCCACGTAAACTGTCGGCCGTCATCACCACACCATATAATTGTACAATGGAATCTTTAAATGATTCGAACTGGGCTTTTGCAGCAAAGGGTGCCAGCAGGCAAAAAACAAGACTTACGAGTAGAAATTTCTTCATCTGCCTCAAAAATAAGTGGAAAACATCATTTGCCTCACCAAATGAAACCTTCAATGGTTAATTTTGTGTCCTGATTTCTCTTTTTAACAAATAATACGAATATGACAAAGGAACAAGTGCTGCAGGCTTTGAGTAATGTACAGGAACCTGATCTTGGTAAAGACCTCGTTACATTGAATATGATCAAGGATATTGTGATTGAAGGAAACGATGTGAGCTTTACTATTGTGTTGACAACACCTGCCTGCCCCATGAAAGATCTCATGGGCAATGCATCAAGAAATGCGATTCATCTCTTGGTAAATAAGGAAGCGAATGTACAGGTGAACTTTACTTCCAATACAACCAGCAACCGCAAAGACACCAAATCTGTATTGCCGAATGTAAAAAATATTATTGCAGTTGTAAGTGGAAAAGGTGGAGTTGGCAAGAGTACGGTGAGTGCAAACCTGGCTATTGCATTGGCACAAAGTGGAGCAAAAGTTGGTTTGATGGATGCTGATATTTATGGCCCGAGTATTCCCATGATGTTTGGTGTTAGAGGTGAACGACCAAAGATGAAAGAGGTCAACGGAAAAGGAATGATTGTGCCCATGGAAAAATTCGGAATTAAATTCATGAGCATTGGTTTATTGGTGAATGAAAAAGATGCCATTGTTTGGCGAGGCCCGATGGCGAGTAGTGCTATTAAACAATTTGTAACGGATGTGTTATGGGAAGAGTTAGATTATTTAGTGATTGATATGCCACCGGGTACCGGTGATATTCATTTAACATTGGTGCAAACAGTTCCAGTAACAGGTGCTATTGTAGTTACAACACCGCAGGATATTGCATTAGCTGATGCAAAGAAAGCAGTAGCAATGTTTGGACAGGCTCAAATAAAAGTACCCATCATTGGATTGGTGGAGAACATGGCTTATTTCACTCCTGCAGAATTACCTGATAACAAATATTATATCTTTGGTAAAGATGGTGGCAAACGTTTGGCCGATGAATTTGAATTGAATTTTCTTGGACAGATTCCAATTGTGCAAAGTATTCGTGAAGGTGGTGATTATGGAAAACCGGTGATGGTAAGCGATGATCTCATCACCAAAAAAGCTTTTGAAGATGTTACAGATGCTGCGGTAAGAAGCATCTCGATGCGTAATGCAGAGATGCCTGTAAATGAGTTGCTCACTACTATGGTATAGTTTATGTATAGAGAATATATTATTCATTCAAAAAAAACCTGATCATGGAAATTCTTGTAATTCTTTTAATTGGTGCATTAGCCGGTTGGCTTGGCAGTTTAATTTTTAAAGGAGGTGGACTCGGATTAATCGGAAATATCGTTGTAGGTATTCTCGGCAGTTTTGTTGGCTACTGGCTTTTGGGAAAATTTGGGGTCAGTTTAGGAACAGGATGGGTAGGAGCTATTTTAACCGGTGCATTGGGTGCAATAGTTATTTTAGCCATCATCAACTTGCTTTTTAGAGGTAGGGGATGATACATACTATTAAAAAGAAATGGCGGGCCGCAGGCCCGCCATTTCTTTTTGCTGTGTGTTCTCTTTGCCTCTGTACGTAATCATTTTTATTTCAGGTGTCTGATGTTTGCAACGTCCTGGCACCCGTTTACTTCCTGCATTTGTACCTATACGATAAATTACTTTTTTTCTGGCCCTCTGTGACTCTGTGTGCAAACTCTTTTTCATCTCTTTTTCTCCTTCATTCTCTTAGCCTAACTTTGAAGCATGTATAATCTTTCTCATTTCAAAGAACCTGATCAAGCTGTTGTCATTGAATTTATGAAGCAACACCCGTTTGCGATGTTAATTGGTCATACTGATGAGCGTTCTGTCGCTACCCAAATTCCGTTGTTGTTTGAAGAGCGGGATGGAAAAATGATCTTACTGGGTCATATGATGCGGAAACAGGATCATCACCTGGCGTTTAAAAAAAATCCACATGTGCTGGTCGTATTTACAGGTCCGCATACCTATGTGAGTGCTACCTGGTATAAAGATCCGCAGCAGGCAAGTACATGGAACTATATCAGTGTGCATGCAAGAGGAACGATCCGCTTTCTCGATGAAAAAGGTTTGGAAGATGCATTACGCAAACTCACACTGCATTACGAAAATCAGAATACAAATTCAACAACGGTGTTTGATAATTTGCCGCATGGTTACCGCAGCAGCTTAATGAAAGCAATTGTTGCATTTGAAATAGAAGTAAATTCTGTGGAGCATGTATTTAAACTCAGCCAGAACCATGATGAAGAAAGTTATCATCACATCACAGAAAAATTAAAAGCCGAAGGAGGAAATGCCGCTGCTGTTGCGGAGATGATGGAAGAGAGAAAGGCAAAAGTATTTCCATCATGAAAATTCAGATTTCTTTTTTGCTATTCATATTTACAGTTGCTTGTTCAAATAAAATGATACAAAGTAAAGATGCTAAAACTTCTACTTCGGGTGATTTTGATAAACAAGGTCATCGTGGATGTCGTGGCTTAATGCCGGAGAATACGATTCCTGCCATGTTACATGCATTAGAACTGGGAGTAACAACTTTAGAACTCGATGTGGTGATTACAAAAGATAATCAGGTAGTGGTATCACACGAACCTTTCTTTAATCATGATATCACAACCAAACCAAACGGAGAAACACTTACTCTTGCTGAAGAAAAAGGATTGAACATTTATCAAATGAATTATGCGGAAGTAAAGAAGTATGATGTGGGCATGAAAGTGCATCCACGTTTTCCCCAACAACAAAAAATAAAAGTTCATAAACCCTTACTGAATGATTTGCTTGATAGTGTAGCTCAATACATGATCACAAGCAAACGTCCTTATCCTTATT
The DNA here is from genome assembly GCA_046593655.1 of Lacibacter sp. Classification (GTDB taxonomy): domain Bacteria; phylum Bacteroidota; class Bacteroidia; order Chitinophagales; family Chitinophagaceae; genus Lacibacter. The sequence continues at coordinate 3,493 of JBKJNM010000118.1, forward strand.
TCAGCATCGAAACAAAATGTTTACCGATAGGTGATCATCTCTATCATCCAAAGCCCGATGAGTTTGTTGAATTGCTGATGGCAGTGATCAAAGAAAAAAAAATGGAAGAACAGGTGATCATCCAGTCGTTTGATTTCAGGACCTTGCAATACCTGCATCAACATTATCCGCACATGAAAACTGCCATGCTGATTGAAGACTACGACAAGCGTGGCATTGAAAAACAAATAGCTGCACTCGGATTTACTCCTTCTATATATAGTCCTCACTTTTCATTGGTAAACGAAACTTTGCTAACTTATTGTCGTTCAAATAAAATAAAGCTTATCCCCTGGACAGTTAATACAAAAGAAGACATCAACCGCCTTAAAAAAATGGGCGTAGATGGTATTATTACGGATTATCCGAACCTGTTTTAAAAACCCGTCTGACGCCCTCGTCTGACAGAATAAGAAAGTTAAAAATAAAGGTCAGACGAGGGCGTCAGACCAAAAATATCATATGCAATTTCAAAACAGCCTGTCTTTTGCACAGCAACTCGATGCAAAAGATCCATTAAAAGATTTTCGTCAGCAATTCATCATTCCAACTGAGAATGGAAAAGAGAAGGTTTATTTTCTTGGTAACTCATTGGGACTACAGCCCAAAAGAACAAACCAATTTATTCAAAGAATTATGAATGATTGGGCAACTCATGGAGTAGAGTCGTTTTTTCATGCAGATGAACCTTGGATGGATTATCATGATCAACTTACACAATCATTAAGTAAGATCGTTGGTTGTTTGCCACATGAAGTAAGTGTAATGAATAACCTGTCGGTGAACCTGCATTTGATGCTGGTGAGTTTTTATCGTCCGCAAGGGAAGCGAACAAAAATATTATGTGAGGCCAAAGCATTTCCAAGTGATCAATACATGATGGAAACACATATAACACACTATGGATTAGATCCGGTCACAAATATCATTGAAATAAAACCAAGAACAGGTGAACATACCATCCGCAATGAAGATGTGTTGCAGATGATCGTAGAGCATAAAGATGAACTGGCCCTGTTATTACTCGGTGGCATCAACTATTATACCGGACAGGTATTTGACATGCAAACCATCACACAACTGGCACAACAGGCAGGAGCAAAGGTTGGCTTTGATCTGGCACATGCAGCAGGCAATATTGAATTGAACCTGCATGAGTGGCATGTTGATTTTGCATGCTGGTGCAGTTATAAATATCTCAACTCTGGTCCGGGTGCGGTAGCAGCTGTTTTTATACATGAGAAGTATCACAAAGATGAAACCATGATTCGTTTTGGTGGCTGGTGGGGTTATGATAAACCAACACGATTTAAAATGGACAAAGGATTTAAGCCAATGCTCAATGCTGAAGGCTGGCAATTGGGAACACCGGCGATGTTTATGTATGCAAGTGCCCGTGCAGCTTTAGAAGTAGTGGAAGAAGCGGGATGGGAAAATATCAATCAAAAAAGAAAATTACTAACTGCTTATTTATGGTATATCCTCGATGAAGTAAACGCATCCCAAACAAATCCCATTATTGAATTTATCACACCACGAAATGAAACAGAACATGGTAGCCAGGTAAGCATGAATATGCTGGATCGAGGAAAAGAGATTTACAATGCATTAATGCAACAAGGCTTTTATGTTGATTGGCGTGAACCTTCGGTTATACGTTTGGCCCCGGTTCCATTGTATAACACATTTAAAGAAGTATGGAAGTTTGGAGAAGCGTTGAAGAAGATATTGGAGTGAGTTTAGTCATAATGAATCGCTTTTAATCTATTTCTTGTGCAATCAATATGGTTATCCCCTCTTGTGAGGGGCAGCAACAACTTGAATATAAACAATGACTGCAAGGGGTGGGTTTAAATAATTAAACTTGTATTTTCGTAACAATGAAACGTAATCAACTCATTGAACAAATCCATCAGAAACAATCTTATCTCTGTGTAGGATTAGATACAGATCTTGCAAAAATCCCCAAACATTTGCAATCGCATCCGGATGCGATGTATGAATTTAATAGAGCCATCATTGATGCAACATTAGATCAATGTGTAAGCTATAAGATCAACACTGCTTTTTATGAAGCAATGGGTGTAAAAGGCTGGGAAGTGATGGAGCGAACGGTGAATTATATTCCATCTACACATTTTAAAATTGCAGATGCAAAGCGTGGTGATATTGGCAATACTTCTGCTCAATATGCCAAAGCATTTTTTGAGAGGATGAATTTTGATGCGATCACAGTAGCGCCGTATATGGGTGAAGATAGTGTGCGTCCGTTTTTGGAATATGAAGGAAAGTGGGCCATTGTACTGGGATTAACATCTAATAAAGGAGCCAATGATTTTGAGATGAAGCAACTGATCAGTGAAAACGGTGAAGAGCATCTGCGTGCAGAATTTTTATACGAACGTGTTTTACGCATCGTCTCAAAATGGGGTACAACTGATAATTTAATGTTTGTAGTTGGTGCAACACAGGCCGAAGAATTTGTAAACATCCGCACCATCATTCCTGATCATTTCCTACTGGTACCCGGTGTTGGTACACAGGGTGGAAGTTTGAAAGATATTTCTGAAAAAGCAATGCTGACTAGCCCCGCACCTTCATTTCGGGGAGATGTTGGATTATTGGTGAATGCCAGCCGTGCAATTATTTATGCAAGTGAGAATGAAGATTTTGCTGAAGAAGCAAAAGCCATTGCACAGCAGTATCAGTTTGAAATGAAAGAGTATTTAAGCACTAACACTTAAAAAGCGGATTCCAGATTTGCAAAAAATTGCAAATCTGGAATCGGGACATTCATTGCACTTTAAAAGTGATTTAAAAATTACTGACTTCTGCCCAGGGCAAAAACGCAATGTTTTCCGTGCTGTTTTTGTCAATAGAACTACCATGAAACAAAACGAGATTGCTGTTCGGTTGATTTTTTTTCCAGTATAGCAATCCACGCAGATGTTCCCTGCCAGGCTTTTTAGTAGCTTTTATTTCTACTCCAAACAGTTCGTTATTTTTTTCTAGAATTAAATCCACTTCATTGCCTGCACTGTCACGGAAATAATACATACCTCCGTTAATACCATCATTTGCCCTGTTCTTTTTAATCTCACTCATCACCCAGTTTTCAAATATGGCGCCGTATTGCGAATGTTTCTTCAAAGTGCTGCTATTGGTGATGCCAAGCAAATAACAAAGTAGTCCTGTGTCAACAAAATACAGTTTGGGGCTTTTAATAACTCGCTTGTTTAAATTATTATGCCAGGGTTGCAGCAGGTAAATGATATAGCTGCTTTCTAAAACACCCAGCCAGGAGAGAATGGTTTTGGTATCAACGCCTACCTGTTTGGCCATTTCATCCCGGTTGATGATTTGGCCGGCATAATTTGCAGTAATCGCAATAAAGCGATTGAAAGCAGAAAGATTCGTGATGTTGCGCAATAAACGTACATCACGCTGCAAATATGTTTGCACATAAGATTGCAGCCATTTAGTGGGTGATATTTTTTTGTCCCATATTTCGGGGTAACCCCCGGCATATATATTAGGTTCTACAGTATCATAAGCCAGTTTAGCTTTTGTGAGTTCAGCATACGAAAGTGGTAACAGCTCAATATAACCGGCTCTTCCTGCGAGTGATTGACTTAGTTGCTCCTGCAATAAAAAATTATTGGAACCCGTGAGGATAAATTGTCCACGCTTTGTATTCTTATCAAGCATACCCTGCAATTGACGGAATACAGAAGGTGCCCGCTGTACTTCATCCAATATAGCGCCTTTGTTGTACTGCTTCATAAATGCTGCAATATCCGCTTCGGCTAAATCCTGTGTTTGCGGATTTTCAAAACTAACATAAGGTTTGCCCCTGAACAGGCTTTTGCTCAAGGTAGTTTTGCCGCTTTGGCGGGGGCCTGTAATACAAACTGCCCTGAATTGCGACAGCATAAACTTTGATTCACGGAGAATAGCACGCTGTATCATAAAGATTCCATTTTTACAAAAATATGCAAATATGGAATCTAATTCCATATTTGCAAGAAATTGTAAATCTGGAATTTATGCAAATCAATTATTTTAGCACAATCGTCATCACCTCTTTCACCTTCTCGGCCCATCTGCTATAATCTTTTGCTGAAGGATGTAGCCCATCTTCAGCAACCAATGTTTTGTCGCTAGCTGCTTCTCTTGTAAGCAGAGTGATGTTGATGTAATGCACTTTGTATTTTTTTGCGATTCTTTCGTTGATTGCATTGAACGCATCGATCTCTTTTGCAATTTTATTCCGGTCTCTTCCCTGCCCGTTCGGCAGGCGGGCTTCGGCAAATGGAGTAGCACCCCAATCGGGAATGCTTAATATAATTACATGTGTTGGCTTATCTCCGGCAAAGCTGATGGCCTGTTGCAGCAACTCTTCAAACTGTTGTGCATATTGTTCTGCACTTCTTCCCCTATACTGATTGTTTACACCAATGAGCAGTGTTACAAAATCAAAAGGAACAGCCAGGCGGGTGCGACTGATCTGCTCCTGCAATTCATCGGTGGTCCATCCGGTTTTAGCAATAATGGCCGGCTCATCCATATCAATCTTTTCTTTTTTTAATAATGCCACTGTTTGATGAGGGAAGTTTTTGTTCATGGGCACACTTTCACCAATGGTATATGAATCGCCGAGTGCGAGGTAACGTAAAGGTTTGTTTTGCATATAGGCAGTGCTTGTAAATAAAATTGTAAACTGAATTAATAAAAAAAATTGTTTTAACATACTGTGTTTGTTCAATTGGTTTTTGCAGGAACGCCCGGTTTAAAACTTTCCGTTGGTGCTGTCCACCATGGACGGATATCATAAGTCAGTCTTCCCGATAAAATAGCAGGATCTGTTTTCAACAGTTTTTCCATGTCTTCTTTTGTTTTGCAACCTTCCGCTGATGCATCAAAAATAAAAATGCCCCGCCAGTTGCCATCATCTCCAAAAGGGCCGGCTACTTTTAGTTTGCCTTCACTATAAAGTCTGTTCATGTTAGCCATATGCCCTTCCTGAATTTTGGCAGCAGTTGCAGAATCCTGCAACCGGTTATTTCCTTTCAGCAACATGACAAACCAATACTGGCGAATCTGTTC
>JBKJNM010000134.1:0-12424 GCA_046593655.1 Lacibacter sp.
TATGGCTATTTTGAATTTCGTAAAACCCGACAAAATTGTTCTTCAGAAAGCAACTGAATTTGAAGCACAGTTTGAATTTCGTCCGCTTGAACCAGGCTATGGTGTTACCATTGGTAATGCATTACGCCGTGTGTTGTTGAATTCATTAGAAGGATTTGCTATTGTAGGCATTAAAATTGAAGGCGCCGATCATGAATTTGCAACCATTAAAGGAATTAGCGAAGACTTAGTGGAAATCATCCTTAACCTGAAACAGGTTCGCTTTAAAAAGAAAGTTGAACATGAGGTAAGTCATGAGAAGATTACTTTAAGCCTGAAAAACAGAACAGAATTTACAGCTGCTAATATTGGTGAAGCTACTCCGAGCTTTGAAGTAATGAATCCTGAGTTGCTTATTTGCACCATGGATCCTAGTTCAAAACTGGATATTGAAATCAACATTGCAAGAGGTCGTGGTTATGTTCCTGCAGAAGATAACAAACCAAAAGATGCGCCGTTTGGCTTTATTGCTACGGATGCCATCTTTACACCCATTAAAAATGTAAAGTACCTGATTGAAAATACCCGTGTTGAACAGCGTACTGATTTCGAAAAATTAATCATGGATGTGGTAACAGATGGTACTATTCATCCGGAAGAAGCTGTAAAGCAGGCAAGCCGCATTTTGATTCAGCACCTGATGATCATTACTGATGAAAACATCACGTTTGATAATAAAGAAGAGAAGAAAGAAGATGTGGTAGATGAGCAAATGCTGCAATTACGCAAGGTATTAAAGACACCTTTGGAAGATCTTGATCTTTCTGTACGTGCCTTCAATTGTTTGAAAGCTGCTAAAATCAATTCTTTAAGTGAATTGGTACAGTACGAGCAGGAAGACCTGATGAAGTTCCGCAACTTCGGTCAAAAATCGTTGGCTGAAATTGAGCAGGTGTTAGGCGAAAGAGGCTTACACTTTGGTATGGATCTTCACAAAATGGGATTAGATAATATCGATTAAGAACAGCCCCTCTAAATCTCCCCGGAGGGGAGACTTGAGAGGCAACATCGTTATAAATTTTTTAAAGCTATAATTCCTGACACGGTATAGCTTATTCACTAACGGGTTTGTGAGGAGATGAATTTTCAAATTCATCAATTTTCAAATCTTCAAATTAAAACGTCATGCGTCACGGAGACAAAATCAAAAATCTGAGTCGTACCGCTTCTCACAGAAAAGCGTTACTTACCAATCTTGCAATTGAGCTGATCCAGCACAAACGTATTGTTACAACCTTAACCAAGGCAAAAGCATTGCGTACATGGGTTGAGCCATTGCTTACAAAATCAAAAGACAACTCTACACATTCACGTCGTGTTGTGTTCAGTTACCTGCAGAACAAAGAAGCAATAACTGAACTGTTCAGCACAGTTGCAGAAAAAATTGCCAGCAGGCCCGGAGGTTATACACGAATCATTAAGTTGGGTATCCGTGTAGGTGATAATGCAGAAAAAGCCATGATAGAACTGGTTGATTTCAATGAAATCTATGGTAAAGGAAAAGGTGAAGCTGCTGCTCCTGCTAAGAAAACACGTCGTGCAGGAAGTGCAAAGAAATCTCCTTCTGCTAAAGTTACGGAGGATAAAAAAGTGGAAGCAAAAGCTGATGAAGCTATTGCCCCTGCTGCTGAAGAAAAAACAGAAGAAAAATCAGCTGAATAATATTGATAATAACCTATTCGTAAAAGCCGGGATTTTCCCGGCTTTTTTATTTAATAGTTAAAAGTTTAAGTAAAGACGTTGTCTATTGAAAATAAACATCTTTCTTGAGTTAAATTTAAAACCTATGAGCTGCATTAAAAAAAATGCTGACTTTAAGTTGCTGATATGCGTAATACTTTTTTTGTTTCAGTTTTTTACATTTCGACTATCTGCTCAAGTTAAATCAGAAAAGCAGTTTACGGTTTCAGGTGGTTTTGGTTATTCTAATGCTATAAAAAATAACACAGGATCAACTGCTGCGTGGCTGCAAACTGACTATCGGTTTTACAAGTATTTATCCTTTGCCATGGAGTTTGAAACTATGCAGTTTAAATCTCCCGGTTTTTACACTGAGTTTGGTTTCCCCGATAAATTGAATACAGATGATAACATGTTTTCTATTGGATTCAGGTATATGTATAGTGCTAAATCTAAAGTTGCCTTTTTAGCTTTTACCGGCTTTACTTACCTGATCAGGCAGAGTACTCAAATTACCAAAACGGACTTTACAGATAATAACGGGAATGTATTTCAAACTTCATTTGAATGGACAACTGCAACACAAAATGTTTACGGTATGCCAGTGATTTTTGAATCAACCTATCCCTTGGGGAAAAAAATTACAGCAGGGGTAAGAGTGAAGTATAACAATTACTTCCGCTTAAAAGATACTTATACCTGTGGATTGCTTGTGGGTTTAAAATTGTAAATAAAGTCCACAATTCCAGTGCATTTCGTTACTTCGCAAAATTATGACACAACCACATACTCCAACAGGAAATCAAACGGCTATCCTGATGCTCGCAGACGGGAATGTTTTTTACGGAAAAGCTTTTGGTAAGATTGGCACAGCAACAGGTGAAATTTGTTTTAACACCGGGATGACGGGTTACCAGGAAGTATTTACAGATCCCAGTTACGCCGGCCAGGTAATTATCATGAACAATGTGCATACCGGCAATTATGGCACATTTGTAAAAGACGTAGAAAGCAGCAGTGTAAAGATCAAAGCATTGATTGGCCGCAACCTCGAGGATCGTTATTCAAGATATTTTGCTGATCAATCATTACAGCAATATCTCGAATCACAACATATTGTAGCAATAGAAGATGTTGATACAAGAGCGCTTGTTGCCCATGTACGTACAAAAGGTGCCATGAACTGCATCATTTCTTCTGAAATACTGGATGAAGCAAAACTGAAAGAAGAACTGGCAAAAGTTCCACCCATGGAAGGATTGGAGCTGGCGAGCACCGTTAGTACAAAGGATGCGTTTACCATGGGCGATGAGAATGCACCCATCCGCATTGCTGTAATGGATTATGGTACCAAGCTGCATATTTTACAATGCATGGTTGATCGTGGAGCTTACCTGAAAGTATTTCCTGCTAAAACAAAAGCGGAGGAATTGAAATCATTTAATCCGAATGGATATTTTATTTCCAATGGCCCCGGCGATCCTGCCAGTATGGACTATGCTATTGAAACTGTAAAAGCGATCATCAACGAGAAGAAACCAACCTTTGGTATTTGTTTGGGTCATCAGCTATTGGCTTTGGCAAATGATATTCCAACATTCAAAATGCATCATGGACACAGGGGATTAAATCACCCCGTAAAAAATATGCTTACAGGTTTATGTGAGATCACAACTCAGAACCATGGTTTTGGTGTTGATCCTGAAGCAGTGCGTAATGCGGAGAATGTTGTAATAACACATATCAATCTGAATGATGATTCAATTGAAGGGATCAGGTTGAAAGATCGTCCTGCTTTCTCTGTACAGTATCACCCGGAAAGCACACCAGGCCCACATGACAGCCGTTACCTGTTTGATGATTTTATACAACTGATTCAAAAGAGTTTAAATTAATAAGAAGCCCCGACCGAAACGTTGGGGCTTTTCATCTGTAGTTGTTTCTTATATTTATATTATGAAGAAAATCGCCATCATCAATGGTCCCAATTTAAATCTCCTTGGAAAAAGGGAAACTGATATCTATGGGAATAAAACATTTGAAGAATATCTGAATGAGTTGAAAGTAAAATTTCCTTCAGTTGATTTTGTTTATTACCAAAGTAATGTAGAAGGGGAGTTGATCAATGAATTGCAACGGGTAGGATATGATTTTGATGGTATTATTTTTAATCCCGGTGGTTATACGCATACATCAGTAGCTATTGGTGATGCTATTGCAGCTATTAAAACGCCTGTGGTGGAAGTACATATCTCCAATGTACATGCACGGGAAGATTTCAGGAAACTGTCGCATGTAAGTGGAAAAGCTGCGGGAAGTATTTTTGGTTTAGGACTTAAGGGATACGAGCTGGCTGTATCTTTTCTGATTTCCTGATCGTTTCCTTTTGCTGTGTAACCAATGTGCTGCTGTCTTTCAATAAAGGGAGTCCTGCGGCAAAATATTTATTCAATACAACTCTGAAAGTGTTCACCGGCGTTAGTGAATCATTCAACAGTTCATATTTCTGATCGGGAAAATAAATGGCGCTGAAGTTTTGAAAAGCATAATTCTGATGTTCAGTATTTTCAAATGAACGGTAGCCATGATCACCTTCAATAATAATCACAGCATTTCTTTTATTGTGCTGTTGAATATAAGTAACCAATTCTTTGATCACTTTGCCAGCATACAACACTTGTTGAAAATAAGCATCAACATCATCTTCCTTTCGTTTAATGATTGTTTCTGCGGGTGATTTAACATGACCGCTGCTGTCAAATATATAAGGGTCGTGTGGCAACATAAAATGGCCGTAAACAAATTTTGGTTTTCCTGAAAATGAAGAAGCGATTTTAATCAAAGCTCTGGTTGTATCAAAATAGGTTTTCTTTTCTATGTTTCGGTCTTTAATGATCTGCATCTGCATTTGTTTAATAAAACCGATATCGATCTTAGAGTAATTCCAGAAAATGTCACGGAAAATGCGGCCGGGCAGTGTTTTATAATAAAAATGATTTTTTCGCAAACCATTGAAATAGGATGTTCCGGGCCAATCTTTATTATCAAATGAAATGGGTTGATAACTGTGGATATTGTATCCTTCTTTTTTTAAAACAGCAAAAAGGGAATTGTCGAGAAAAGATGCGGAGCCCCAGAAATAAGCCTTGGGATCATTCATGACCGGCGCAATCCAACCTGGCAGATAGTCCATATTCAGCGTGCTGCTGAGTGAATGGATGGTCCAGTTATAATTGGCTTTTGCATTGGCAGCAACATAAAAGCCCTGTTGCCGGAGAAAAGAATCAAGCCTGTAATTGTTTCTCCCCAAACCCGATTGCAGACTTTTTGATGAACCCATTGCATCAAAGACAAGGAAAAAAATATCAGGTTTTAATGAATCGGCTAATTGTACCGAAGGTTTATAAGCATTCAATACATTGAACCGAAAATCGATGAGGTTGTGTACACTTTTATCTAATCGGTATCTCCTGATGCTGTTAGGAATTTCTGATAGGAGTAAAATAACAAATAACAAATTCAAAAATAAATACAGCTCAGTAAAGCTTTTCTTTCTTTTTCGTAAATAAATGAACAGCACAACTAAAAGTAAACTGATCACCGGAAGAATCACCGTGAATTTTGTTAACCATTCCGGTGCATGAAGTTGTTTTAAACTATCATGCAGGTAACCAAATACCAGGCAAAAGAGAGCAACAAAAAAAGTAAAGACGGCAGCTTTGGAAGTATTTCTAAACAAAAGCCATGAAACGATAACTACAATGGCAATGATTAAAAGTATTGAAAAGAAATTAAATCCAAGAAAAGGAAAGGTTAGAAAACCAAACAGCTCATTGTAGCCACTGTACATAAAAAAAAGTGGTAACAATAGCAGGAAAAGCGGTTTGGTGCTGAAAAAAATTTTTATTTTTTGATACAACAAATACATGCAGCTTATTTTTCTCCCGGTAAGGTATAAGGAATGAAAATACTGCTATCTTTTAATAAAGGCAGATTTGCAGAAAAGAATTTATTTAGTACTACCCGGAAACTATTAACCGGGCTGATAGACGGATACAGCAATTGATAATCTTCATGAGGAAAGTAAATGGCATTCAGGTTATCAAAAATCATGTACCCCTTTTTGCCATATATATTACGAAATCCATGATCGCCCTCAACAATAATTACTGTGTTTGTTTTGTTGTTTTTTTTAATATGAGTTATCAATTGATGGATAATAGTGTTTGCAAATTTTACCTGCTCCATAAATGCCATTGGCTGATCTTCTTCTTTGAACTCAATGGTTTGTAAGGCGGGTTTTCTTTTTCCTGTACTATCAAAAATATAAGGCTCATGTGGTAAAACAAAGTGAGCGTAAACAAACTGCGGTTGCTTTTTATTACTACTGCAAGATTTTTTTACCAGTTCAATCGTTTTGAGCAGATCATTTTCGGCTTTCCTGTTTCTATCTTCATATTTTTTTGATATGTTATTTACCAGCTTTGAAAAATGCCAACCCAAATCACGGTACATACGACCAGGAAGTGTTTTATAGAAATAGTTCATGTACAGCATATCTTCAAAAAATAATCCTCCATCCCAGTCTTTATTATTGAATGAAACCGGCTGGTATTGTAAAACCCGGTAGCCTTCTTTATGTAAGACCTTTGTTAAAGAATTATTGAGAATAGATGCAGAAGCCTTAAAATACATTTTTGTTTCATCCTGTTTAAGATCAACGGGAGGTGTATAATCCATATTGAGTGTGCTGCTGATGGATAATACCGTAAGGTTGTAGTTACTTTTTGAATCTTTGCTGATAAAGAATTTTTCTTTTAGTAAGAAACTATCGAGCAAACTGTTATCATATTTCCATGCTGTTTTCATTGCTTTTGTTGATGGCATGCCATCAAATACAAGGAAATAAATATCTGGCTTAGCGGAATCTGCGATCAATGCCTGTGGCTTATAATTATTGAAAGCAGCAAACCTGTTGTCAATTAAATTGTCCTGTTGTTTATATAACCTGAATTTTTGAATTCCATCAGCAAGTTCATAAATAAAAAAACTAATCAATAGCAAATTCAGAAATACAAATGTCCGTTGAAAAGCGGATGGGCTTTTTTTAAGCCTTATCACAAAAACAATACAAAGGAGAAGAGATAAAGGAAGGAGAAATTTATAACTACTGAAAAAGCTACTCCCAAAACTCTTCAACAGATCATGTACACTGCCAAAAGTTAAGATGAACAGCAAAGCCCAAAAACTCAGTAAAGCTGCTTTTTTTACCCGGTTTAAATAAACAAAGGAAAGCAGGTATAAGATTGCTGCAGTAACTAAAACCAGGACAAGATGCAGCACTGTAAATTTTAGTGAGAAAAAACTAAAGAATTCATTATAGCCATGCATAATAAAGAAAAAGGGCAGTAAAACCAGGAAGTATGGTTTCTGCTGCAGGGTTTTGATGAGTGTTTCTTTCATGAAGAAAACGCAGATGGGTTTATTGTTTTTTCTGGTAATGATAAAGCGTCCTTTCCGAATGCAGAACCGGTACTTTCTTTTTCAGGAGGAAGTATTGTTCAAAACTTTGTTCAAATTCAACTTCTGTGTAATGCTCAAAAATATCCTTTCTCCATTGCAGCATTGCAGCCACTTTAGGATCTGTTTTGGGTACAAATTCAATAATAAGCTCATTACAAATATCAGCAAAGAAAAAAGCCAGTTGATCAAATGAAATGTTTTTTGCAATAGCAAGATGATGAATTAGTGCTAATGTTAAACCAACATCAAATTTTTTACGGGTAAAAAATGACGAATGTTCAACATTCATCCAACCCAAAGAAGGAGAGGGGTAAGTAAGGTCAATCACCAATGGTAAAATGTGCTGCAAATTTTCATTCTTCAACCTGCTATAAAGTGAATTGATACATGCACTATCGAAATCTGTTGCTACAATCTGTGCCTCTTTTTTACAGAGTAATGAAAACTCTCCTTCGTTGGCACCCATATCAATGGCCGATTCATAACTGATCTCAGTAAGTAATGCGGCAACCAGTTTCTTTTTTTCTGACAAATATTGATCACTAAGGATGGTTTCATCATAATAATTATTCCAGGTAGTTTGTTTTACCGGAAGTGTAAGACCATTTATACAATCGTGCAGACTTTCTATGATCTGTTCAATATTCTTCTTCGTTACTTTTTTTGTTTGAGTGGATGTTGCTGTACCAGCTTTGCCTGAAAGTTTTGCATGCAAATGCACATGCAAATAGATAACGGGTTTTAGTTTTGTTTTGAACGGAAGCAACTCCGCAGTTAATTGTGCAGGAATACCATCCGGGTAACTCAGTAACAATTTATGCACTTCCATTCCTTTGTAAGTAGCCAGCAGCAAGGGATTCAGAAAACACTCACAAAACTGCCGGTAGGCAACCCACTGTTCACCTTCCTCATATTGTTCAAATGAAAGGGTATCAATCAGCTTTGGCTTCGTATCAACAAACTGAATATTTGCATGGGAAGCATCTTTTAAGATCATGCCTTTTTTCAGGGATGTCTTACAAATTGAAAGCGTAACTAATGCAGCATCCTTCAATTGCTCAAAACTCCATTCCCATGCATAAGAAAGAAAGGGAATGAATTGAGGTTGTAATGTTTTGTACCAGTCAGTTTTTCCTGTATGATTTTCATTTACTTCTGTAAAGGGGAGCAGTAAATTTCGTTTGGTCAATTCTGCCGCAAGTCCTGATGATTGCAGCAGATCATAATGCAATTGATATGCAGATGAAACGAATCTGTATATTGTTCCATCCTTTTCATAAATAAAACCGGATGGATCACGGAATGAAGCAGCATGATGTTTAATCGCTTGATTCATTCTTTTCCTCTTCGTTTTTGGGAGGTGTTTTTATAAAAAAGCTTTTGATCCAGTTCCAGGTATTTTTAAAATAAAATAATACAGCCAATACCCCGGCAATGATTACCTGTATCAAATAGCTACCGCTGCCGGGATCAAGATATAATAACTGCATCATAAGTAGCGCAGGTTGGTTTTAGGAGTTAGTGCCAGCAAGGTTTCATAAATGAGCATAATGGTGTTTTCAATATCACTCTTATGCAACATTTCAACAGTGGTATGCATATAACGCAGAGGAATACTAATGAGTACTGAAGGACAGCCATCATTGGCATAGGCAAATGAATCAGTATCGGTACCTGTACTGCGGCTCAATGAGCGCCACTGAACCGCTATCTTTTTCTTTTCTGCCACATCCGTTACAAAATCCAGTAACTTATTATGTACAGCGGGAGCAGTTGCAAGGGAAGGCCCTTTGCCACAACTGATATCGCCTTCAATAATTTTACTGATCATGGGAGTGGTGGTGTCATGCGTTACATCTGTAACAATGGCAATATCCGGTTTAATTCTCCTTGCAATCATCTCAGCACCACGCAAACCAATTTCTTCCTGCACGGCATTAACGATATATAAACCATACGGAAGTTTTTTATTATTTTCTTTCAACAGCCTTGCAACTTCTGCAATCATAAATCCGCCGATGCGGTTATCAAATGCACGGGCTATGTAATAATCATGTGCCAGTTCATCAAAACCTTCTTCGTACGTAACCACACAACCTATTTTAACACCCAGGCCATCCACTTCTTTTTTATTTCTTGCGCCACAGTCGAGCCAGAGGTTTTCCACTTTTGGCTGAGGTTCCTTTGCTTCAGGATTGCTGAGGCGGGTATGAATAGCCGGCCAACCGAAAACAGCTTTTACAATTCCTTTTTTTCCATGAATAAATACACGTTTAGAAGGAGCAATCTGGTGATCAACACCGCCGTTACGTTTTAAATAGATCAACCCTTCCGGTGAAATATAATTCACAAACCAACTGATTTCATCGGCATGCGCTTCAATGACCACTTTAAACAAATGCTGGGGATTGATAACGCCAACTGCAGTTCCATAAGGATCTGAAAAATGCGTATCAATATATGGCTTCAAATACTCCAGCCATACTTTCTGTCCGCTGGTTTCAAAACCAACAGGTGAATGGGTGTTATGATAGTGTTTTAAGAAGTCAAGAGAAGCGGGGGTGAGAATTGATTTTTTCTTTGCTGTTTTTACTGCTTTCGCCATCGTTCATGGTTTTAGCAAATGTAATTAAAACAGCAGGAATAAACTCAACAGGAAAGAAAGGATTAAAACCCCATCTACCCAGGCAAGGTAAAAGAAGTCGTTGTTTTGTTTTTTTGATTGTTGAAAAAGAATAAGCAACAGCATACAATTGATCAGTTGCAGCAAGTGGAAATAATTGCTGAATTGGTAAGCTACAAGCAATACTGAAAGAAAGTAAATGAAAACATTCAAGAGAAAAAACCGGCTGAATTGTAACTCATTCATTTTGTTGGCAGGAGTGTAAACGCCAAATTCAAAGTCTTTTAGCTTATCACGGTAATCAAAGATAAGTGTTGCAATGGCCACCAGCAGTAAGCGGTTGCTGAAAAGAATCAATTCTTTCCATCCGAATTGAATTTCCATTTGCAACAATGGAAGCAGAACCGTTACATAAGACCAAACAAAACCAATTAAATAACTTTTAATGAATGTAAGAAAGCCGGGTAAGCGCAAAGGGTTGTTCAAAAGCAAAGGGGCTGTATAAGATGCATTGATCAAAATGGAAATGAAAATAAACAAGGTTAATTCCCTGATCTGCCACCAAAACCAGAGTGTGAGTAAAAAGGTGATGAAATTTAAAGCGAGTGTAAATGTTCTTGTTTGATGAAACCATTGCAATTGTTCAGAGGACCTGCTTTTTTCAGCCGCCAGAAAAAAATGAATATTATAACTAAGCAGTGTTGCACAAAAAATAAACAACAAAAGAGCAATTGAAAACGAATGGAGTTGATAAATCAGCATTGTTTGGATGCAGAGCGCTGTTGCACTCAATGCTATAACAATGTGATGAAAAAAGAAAAAACGTATAAGATTTTGCATATTACATGCAAGGCTTAAAAAGGCAATGCAACAGCACCGGTTTTAAGCGTATCACTTTTATTACCTGCTTTATCTGATACTACAATCCGAAAAAAAGAAGTGTCCTTACGTGGCGGGCAACTGGCGCCTCCAAGTAAACCATAACCAAGAACATTAATGGTTGCATATCTCACTTTAAAAGTAACCTTCTGATTGGCGTTATTGGGGTAATCAGGAATTTTATAAATATCCCTGAGGAGATTATTTCCGGCACATTTTCCGGTTGCATCCACTTTATCAATAAAAATACTGTCCTCCACATCTCCTTCTTTATCAGTAACTGTAATTTCAAACTCAATCGTTGAGCCAACTGTTCCCGCAGCATCCTGGATGCCGCCCACTTTTACCTCTTTAAGTTCTAAGGATGGTTTAGTTTGATACTTATCTTTCTTACATGCAGCAAGAGCTGTTGTAAATAAAAAAAGAAATAATAGTTTTGCTTTCATTGAGAGATGTTCTTATTTCAAATTTAAGCATTAATACAGCATTAAAAAATTGATTCCTTCTTTTGTTAACAATCTTTTTGAAATTAATGCCGCTAATTTCAGCACAGCGGCCCATACTGTTTTTCGTTTTCAGTATGAGTTTAACCCGGTTTACCAGGCATTTTGCAAATCACTTCAAATAGATACAGAAAAAGTTCCTGCAGAAGTTCCCATTCCTTTTCTGCCCATTAGTTTTTTTAGAACGCACAAAGTGGTTACAACAGAGTTTGAGCCTGAAGTTGTTTTTGAAAGCAGCGGCACTTCTCAAACCATACAAAGCAGGCATTACGTTAAAAGTATTGGGTTGTATGAGGATGCTTTTTTTGATGGATTTGAATTACAGTACGGAAATCCTGAAGACTGGTGTTTCCTGGGTTTGCTTCCTTCCTATCTTGAACGCAAACATTCTTCACTGGTATATATGGTGAAGCGGTTGATGGATGAAAGTCAACATCCCAACAATGATTTTTTTCTGAATGAATTTGAACAACTGTTTAAAACATTAAAACTGTTGGAAACAAATGGCCAGCAAACCATGTTAATTGGAGTAAGTTTTGCTTTGCTCGACTTTGCAGAAAAACATGCGTTGCAATGTTACAATACAACCATTGTTGAAACGGGAGGAATGAAGGGCAGGAGGGAAGAATTAATCAGGGAAGATGTGCATCAACAGTTGAAAAAGAGTTTTGCTGTTAACGCAATCCATTCAGAATACGGCATGACGGAATTGCTGAGCCAGGCATATTCAGCAGGGGAGGGAATATTCCGTTGCCCGCCCTGGATGAAAGTATTGGTGAGAGATGAAGATGACCCCATGCACATCAGCATAACAGGAAAAGGTGCTATAAATATCATTGACCTTGCCAACATCTATTCCTGCAGTTTTATTGCAACCGATGATGTGGGCGAAGTGTATGCAGATGGGAGTTTTAAAATAATAGGAAGAATGGATAACAGCGATATTCGTGGATGCAGCTTATTAGCGTTATAATTATGATGGAAAATTTCGATAAAGTGTTGAAGGATGAGTTGGTAATTACCGCTTCAGCAATAAGTATTCTTACGATTAGGTAACCATATTTGCCCTTATTAAGCAGTATTATTTGAATAGGCAAGGAAAAAGCAGCACTATTTGGTAGTTTATTTGATGAATTTTTTTTAACTTTTACTTCTGTTTATCCTACTATAATCCAAA
>JBKJNM010000271.1:0-3227 GCA_046593655.1 Lacibacter sp.
ACATGATCATCACAACTGTTTTCTCTTTCTTTTCTTGCAATACCAATCAGTAATAATGCAAAGGGATTAAAGAAGAGCATGGTTTCTGCAACGGATAACAGTAAGTTCCAGAAATAATCATTACGTTTAATATGCGCCAGTTCATGTAGCAGCACCGCTTCTAACTGGGCAGGAG
The DNA here is from genome assembly GCA_046593655.1 of Lacibacter sp. Taxonomy (GTDB): domain Bacteria; phylum Bacteroidota; class Bacteroidia; order Chitinophagales; family Chitinophagaceae; genus Lacibacter. The sequence continues at coordinate 176 of JBKJNM010000271.1, forward strand.
TTAAATGAGCAACCGCTGCTGCGGGTAATAAAACAATGGGTTTTAAAAATCCCAGTGTAGCAGGTATATCAATCTGGCGGCTGATGACCAATTGAATGGTTCGGTTGATACACATTGATTCAACCAGGAATTGAAAGAAGGTTTGCAGATCTTCACTGGCAGTGGTTATCCCTTTTCTGCGTAATGAATTAGCTGTTTGTAGTTGAATAACAAGTTTTGTTGTAAACCATAACAATACAAAAAGATAAGCTATTGATAAATAGGGGAGAATGAAATTTAATTTGTACTCCAGCCAGTTAAATAATAATTGCCAACGATTGTCTTTCGTAAAAGCGCTGAGCAAGGTATTGTTGATACTTGCGTCTTCAATAACGAGTGAAGCTGTTTGATGCAGTTGTTTTTTCCAATGCACAATAATGCCGGAAATAAACCATGCAAATCCACCTAAAGCAAACAAACTACTCAGGAAATTTTTTGCGGAAGCCTGGTTGATGCGGAACATAAAAACAAGCAGTTGATAAATGAGAAAAAGCAATCCCATTTGCCAGATGCTGTCGGCAATGGCTTTACCTAATGCCTGTAAAAAAGCAGATTGAAATAACTGCTGCATATTACTGCTGTTTCAGATTATCAATTAGTTTTTGAATTTCGTCCAGTTCTTCTTTTGATGTTTTATGATTGCCCAATGCCTGCATCACCAGTTGGGTTGAGGAGCCCTGAAAGAGTGTATCGATCATCTTGCCCATAAATTGCTTTTGGGTTTTTTCACGGGAAATCAAAGCAATGTATTTGTGCGTTTTATTGCTCTCATCTCTTTTAACGATTCCTTTTTCATGCATGATCTGCATTAACTTAAGGGTAGTGGTATAACCGGCATCCTTGGTTTTACTCAGCACTTCGTGCACATCTCTTACCGTTGCTTGACCACGATCCCATAATACACGCAGGATTTCCAATTCGCTTTCTGTTGGCTTTAATTGCTTTATACTCATTGTTTACGACTTGTTTCGTATCAAATATACGACCCCGTTCGTAAAAACAAATGCCGTTGATAAAATTTTAAAGTAATTAATACATGAATTATGGAGATGGATAGGAGTGGCAATTTCAATAAAAAAATAAAGCCGTTCACAAAGAACGGCTTCGGTGGCTTTAAAAGATATAAGGACAATTATCTGCGTACAAGTTTGACTGTATCTACTATGGTTATCTGGCCAAGTGTTACAGGCACAGAACGTGTTGATGTTTTATGAATGGTATCGTTTGGAACATAAGAGAAGCTGTACGTTCCTGCTGCGAGATCTTTGACCAGATAGTTGCCATTACCAATTTGTGTGAAGGTAGAGGCTACTGTATCAAGACCTCTGATTGCATAAATAGTCGTTACAACTGAATCGGGAGCAACCACACCTTTTACATTACCACCAGAAGGTACGAATGAGAGTACTCTCAATACCGGCTTTAATATATATTTTCCACTATTACCTGCTTTTACAATTGATTTGGCTGCATCAAAATCAAGAATGAGGCGATATAAAATACCACCTGATACATCTTGCTTTATTTGCACCTTCAAACCCGATTGTTGGGCACTTGGTGTCGTGAGGTCAATACGCTCATTATTTTTTGTGATAATATAGTTATTATCGCCCAATACCAAACGGATTTGAGAAATACTTCCGGCAGGAATTTCAGCATCAGCAAGAATGGTATCCCTACCGTTTGTTAAATCGTAGAGGTTATAAATGCCGGGATGTGCTCCATTGAGGATAATTTCATTATCATTACCCATCTTAATCCTTACTTCCCTCACATCAACCCAAACTGCTTTTACATTGGGATCAGGATTGTCCGTTAACCTTACCTGTAAACGGGGTTGATCATTATTGCTGCTGGTCTTTTTCTGACAGCTGGCAGTAAATACGATAATAGCAGCAAGAGCAAGAACTCCTGAAGCAAATGAATTGAAATGCAGTTTCATATAAGTTTTTTTTAAATTTAAAAAGCCGGATTATCCAGAGACCTGATATGTCCAAACATCATTCCAAGTTTTGAATAAATAGGGTTTTGATGAAACTAGCTGCTGTTAATATTACTAAGGTTGGAAAATGCCACAAATAAAAGCCCCCGGCATTTTTAGGCCGGGGCAATAATATTATCTGAATATCAACTCTTTACTTAAAATTTCTCAACATTTACTTTTACATCCAATTCTGTTTTGCCATTAAGCAATGAACGGTATCTATCCAACACATCTTTTGATTGCAAAACATGATTGATGGAAAGACTATCATTTTTCAATTTTACAGAAAAGCCTGCAGCACTGATCAACTTATCTTTCTTTAGTGCTTCCAGGAATGAATTTTCTAATTTCATCTCTCCTTCTTCTCCTTCCATTTTCTGTTCAATGGTTACGTTCACTGTTTCTTTATTGATGTGCGAACCTGTGCCATACATCTGTGCAAGGGTAGGAGCAATCACTAACGAAACAATCGACATCAATTTAATCAAGATATTCATTGACGGACCGGAAGTATCTTTAAACGGATCGCCAACGGTGTCACCAGTTACAGAGGCTTTATGCGGCTCCGATTTTTTGTAAAACATTTCTCCATTAATCTCAACACCTTTTTCAAAACTCTTCTTAGCATTATCCCATGCACCACCTGCGTTGTTCTGGAACATACCCATCAATACGCCACTTACAGTAGCACCTGCAAGAAAACCACCTAAGGCTTCTGGTCCCATTGCAAAACCAATGATCAATGGAGAGGCAATGGTGATAGCACCCGGCAACATCATTTTTTTGAGAGAAGCTTCCGTTGAAATAGCTACACACTTATCGTACTCTGGTTTGCTTGTGCCTTCCATGATGCCAGGGATAGTGCGGAACTGACGACGTACTTCTTCCACCATCGCCATTGCTGCTTCGCCTACTGCACGAATAGCCAATGAAGAGAAGATAAATGGAATCATGGCACCCACAAACAAACAAGCTAATACATCTGCTTTATAAATATCAATACCACTAATACCAGCCACACCAACAAAC
>JBKJNM010000160.1:0-2768 GCA_046593655.1 Lacibacter sp.
TTTAATGCAACTATCCACTCGTCATCTGCTCGGCATTAAAGATCTCACGGCACAGGATATTCAATTAATCCTCGATACAGCCACTCAATTCAAAGAAGTTTTACAACGACCCATTAAAAAAGTTCCTTCCCTTCGTGATGTAACGATTGTGAATCTTTTTTACGAAAATTCAACCAGAACCAGGATCTCTTTTGAGCTGGCAGAGAAACGGTTAAGTGCTGATACCATCAATTTTACTGCATCAGGCTCTTCGGCAGCAAAAGGGGAGACCCTGCTCGATACGGTGAACAATATCCTTAGCATGAAAGTGGATATGGTGGTGATGCGGCACAGTGCCAGTGGTGCTCCGCATTTTTTAGCCAAGCATATTCCGGCGGCCATTGTCAATGCAGGTGATGGTATCAATGAACATCCCACACAGGCTTTGCTTGATGCGTTTTCCATCCGTGAAAAACTGGGAACCTTAGAGGGAAAAAAGATTGCAATCCTTGGCGATATCATGCACAGCCGTGTAGCACTCAGCAATATTCATTTGTTGAAGAAGATGGGAGCAGAAGTAACCGTCGCAGGTCCGCCTACATTGATCCCAAAATATTTGCAGCAGGCTTTTGATGTGAATGTATCGTACAATATTGAAGAGACATTGAAGTGGTGTGATGTGGCCAATGTGTTACGGATTCAACTCGAACGGCAGAGTCAACCTTTGTTTTCTTCACTTCGTGAATACAATTTAGCATATGGCATCAACCGTCGTTTACTTGATTCCATTCAAAAGGATATTGTCATTATGCATCCGGGTCCTATCAATAGGGGAGTAGAAATAGATAGTGATGTTGCCGATAGTAAACATTCCATCATTTTGCAACAGGTAGAGAATGGAGTAGCAGTGCGTATGGCTGTATTATATCTTCTTGCCGGTAAGCGTACTGAAAATTAACGTTTAAGAAATATCATTTCATTGTCGTAATAACGACAAAGCTTGTAGGTGCGATCCAGTAATTTTGAGTAAATCTTCTGTATGAAATTATTATTCTTCATTCTTTTCATTATTACTTCATTGATGGTAAGCGCTCAACAACCAACAGGATTACTTGTAGGTGCAGCCGCCCCCGATTTTACATTGAAAGATCAATCTGGCAAAACATTTCAACTCAGTCAAACGAATAAAGAAAAAACAGTGGTGTTGATTTTTTATCGTGGGCAGTGGTGCCCGTATTGCAGCAAACAGATCAAAGGGCTTCAGGATTCCATGGAACTAATTGCCAATAAAGGTGCAACTGTTGTAGCCATTACACCCGAGATAACGGCTAATGTGCAAAAGACCATTGAAAAAACAAAAGCTGCTTTTCCCATATTAACCGATGAAGGATTGAAAGTGATGAATCAATACAACGTAGCATTTGCAGTAGATGAAAACACGATTGAACGGTACAAGCGTTTCAATATTGATTTTAATGAAGCCAATGGCAAAAACGGAACAAATCTTCCGGTGCCTGCAGTATATGTAATCAAAAACGGAAAAATTGTTTGGCGTTATTTTGATGCCGATTATCGGAAGCGTCCTTCGGTTCAGGAAATAGCAGCACACTTATAAAACTGTTAGTTGATTGATATTAGTAAGAACCGGCTCATCAATAAAAATTTAAGAGATTTTTTTCCAAGCCCTCTTCGTAATCTTCTACGAGGTCTTCATTCGAATCGTTTTTGCTGAACTGGTTTACACCTTTCAATGTGAACGTATCCATCCCGTTGTTTGCGCCCATTCACCCTATGTAAGGTGCAAAACCTGTACAGGCACAACAGCTCATACGTTCTTCTGCATAACAGCAAATTTCAACAGATCTCCGACGCTACGGTCGGAGTCATAGACCCTCATACCTCGGGATGACAGCAAATTTCAGGAACAGCGCATCATTCAACTTCTTTATTTAAGAAACACCAATCATAATTCATCGTATTCATGAGTGTTTCTTTTTTACTTCTTCGCCAGCCTTTTATTTCTTTTTCCCGTTCAATAGCATGTTCAATTGAGCCAAAGTGTTCGTAGTAAAGCAAATAATAAGCATTGTATTTTCCTGCAAAACTTTTGTGTGTTACTGGTTGTGCATTTTCCTGATGCTGAATTAATCTTGTAAATAGATGATTTGTTACACCGACATATAGCACTGTTTTGTTTTTATTGGTAGTAATGTAAACAAAGTAATTATGTGTTCCGATGTTTCATTTTTTGAAGATAGAAATTGAACTGCTGAAGTTCAATTTTTTTGCCCAACGATTTTGTCATTCCGAGGTACGAGGAATCTGTGTGGATCAAGCAATACTGCCCGACAGATCCTTCCTTCGTCGGGATGACAGCAATCATTCATCCCCGTTCAGTCAGTCAACTTCCTCGTTCAGTCTTCTTCGTTTTCACAGTGAGTACAGTGCCCTTACTTTTAAACTGTTATTCAATTCCTAAATAAAAAAAAAGAAGTTATGAAAACAATTGTGAAAGTTTTGCTGGCAGTAACCGTCCTGATTACCTTTTTATTACTCTCCTGTAAAAAGGAAAGTTCAACAACAACCAATAAACAGAAGGTAAGTATTTATTTAACCGATAACCCGGTCAACTTCCAGGCAGTCAATATTAATATTCAAAAAGTGGAAGTAAAAGTTGAAGTGGACAGTGCCGGTGTTGAGCATGAGTTCTGGGATTCATTAATCATTCGCCGGGGAATTTATAATATTCTCAATTTCAGAAACGGTGTTGATACGTTATTTGCACAAGG
>JBKJNM010000177.1:0-16056 GCA_046593655.1 Lacibacter sp.
TTAGGTTTTAATCCTGAAGACGGGCTTTTGATTGGAGCAGGATTTGCATTAAGAACTTTTGGTTTCAGAAAAGAACCGTATTCTACTGATCAACGGCTGGTAACACTGTTTGCACCCTTCAAAGATGCTTACCGCATAAAATATACCGGCACCTTTAATAAAGTGTTCTTAAAAAATGATGTATTGGTACGTGCTGAACTGGTGAATCCAACACTCAACAATTTTTTCGGGTTTGGTAACGAATCAGTTTATGATAAAGCTAAAACACTGGAGTATTACAGGGTGCGTTATAAGTTTTTTGAAACTGATGTCTTGATACGGAAACGATTAAATGATATGTTACAGGTGTCCTTTGGCCCCAGTTATTATAAATACTGGAGTAAGTATAAAGACAACAGCAAACGTATACTTGGTAACCCTGCGGTAATAGGTACCGACTCTGCAGATATATTCGGGGCAAAAGAATATCTCGGTGCAAAAGCAAGGTTTGATATTACTTATATTAATAATGAAATTTTTCCCACCCGTGGTATGACATGGTACACTGAATTTACTTCCTTGTATGGCGTATCAAAAAATGCAAATAACCTTACCAAGTTAACTTCTGATATTACCATTTATGCCAGTTTACAGGATGCAGCAAGAGTAGGTGCAATCTTTCGGTTAGGCGGGGGGCATATTTTCAGTAAGGGATACGAATATTTCCAGGCACTCAGTATTGGTGCTCACAATTTCGCAAGAGGTTACAGGAAAAACAGGTTCTCCGGTTCATCCGTTGGTTATGCAAGTACAGAGTTAAGGGTAAAATTATTTAAATCTCAATCGTACTTGCTTCCTGGTGATGTAGGTGTTATGGGGTTTTATGATATTGGAAGAGTTTGGCAAACCGGTGAAGATTCAAAAAAATGGCATCCTTCTTATGGTGGGGGGTTTTATTTCATTCCCTACGGCGTAGCAATGATGTCTTTTACTATTGGCTTTTCACCAGAAGATAGATTGTTTAACTTTTCGCTTGGTACAAAGTTTAAACTTGTTTTTTAATACGATGGATACAGATAATTTATATAAAAGAACTGAGCACTACGTTACTGATTTATTTACGAAGAATGTAAATCCCCAATTGGTATTCCATAATCTTGAGCATACCAAAGAGGTAGTTGCCCGAACAAAAGAAATTGCCGGCCATTATTATCTCAGTGAGAAAGATATGCTGGCCGTATATATAGCAGCGTGGTTTCATGATACAGGATACCTGATTGCTGATCCTCAACATCACGAAGAAAAAAGTGTAGAATTGATGCAGGCGTTTATGAAAGAAAATGCCCCGGATGAAGAATTGATCGAAAAGGTGAAGGAATGCATCTTAGCAACCCGCTACCCCCAGCAGCATGATAATTTATTGATGGAGATTATTTGCGATGCCGACACCTATCACCTGGGCACAAAACAATTTAATAAAGCAAATCAAAAAGTATGGGAAGAATACAAACTTACAGGAGCAGATATTTCTGAAAAAGATTGGGCACTAAAAACACTGGAATTATTCAAGACGCACAGGTTTTATACAAAATATTGCATTGACTTGCTCGACGAGAGAAAACAAAAAAATATGAAAAAAACAAAGAAAAAATCGGAAGAAATTGAAGACGAAGTTGGTGATGAAGAACCTCATAGTCTTTCTGATATGGGAAAAGATTCAAGCGGTTTAATGTCAAAGGGTATTCAAACGATGCTTCGCCTTACATCTGAAAACCATTTCCGATTGAGTGATATGGCAGACAGCAAGGCCAATATTCTTATTTCAGTTAACGCTATTATTATCTCCGTTATTTTAAGTGTACTGTTACGAAGATTGGAACAGGTGCCTTTTTTAACCATACCCACTGTTATTTTCTTGCTGGTTGCAGTTACCACCATTGTTATTTCAATTATTGCCACACGGCCAAAAGTAAACAGCGGAAAATTTACAGATCAGGAAGTGCTGGATAAAAAAACAAACCTCTTATTCTTTGGCAATTTTTACAAGTCTTCTTTTGAAGAATACAATACTGCTATGCGCAAAATGATGAGGGATACAGATTATCTGTATGGCTCACTCATTAAGGATATTTATACATTAGGAACGGTATTGGGCAGGAAATACAAATTGGTACGACTTGCCTATAACATTTTTATGATCGGGATCGTGGTTTCGGTATTGGCTTTTGGGTTAGCCTATTATCTCAATGGCTCCATATCAGGTACCACTACCGTTACGCCTGCAACAGGATCTCCTTTTTAATTTACGATCATGTTACACAACAGAGACCTTAGCTGGTTGGGATTTAATTTCAGGGTATTACAGGAAGCTTCAGACAAGAAGGTAGCCCTGTTTGAACGAATGAACTTTCTTTCCATTTTTTCCCGTAACCTGGATGAATTTTTCAGAGTAAGATATCCTTCGGTGATTGCACTCTCCCGCATAAAAGAAAAAACAAGGATCAAAGCTAGTATTGCTCCAACGGATAATTTGGCCGAAAAAATTCAAAATGAGGTGAACCGGCAACTGGTCTATTTCGGGTCGGTTCTAACACAGGAAATTATTCCTGAATTGAAAGAAAACGGAATTGTATTTTATTACAATTCAACTATAAGTCCTGAACATTCAGATGAAATAAAAGAAATATTTCTCTCCAATATTCTTGCTTTTATACAACCTGTTTTTTTGGAGCCCGGCACTAAGCAGTCGTTTATCCCAGAAAATAATCAACTCTATTTTGTAGTTTCTTTAAAAGAACAGAACCAGGGAATATTAAAGCAAGCAATTGTTAATATTCCATCTAATAAGCTTAACCGGTTTTTTGTATTAACGCCTTTGGAAGATCGAGAATACGTCATTTTCATTGATGATATCATCCGTGAAAACCTTCGGTACATTTTCCCCAAACTCGAAATTGTAAGTGTGTACAGTGTTAAGTTCAACAGGGATGCAGAACTTAATCTCAGCGATGAATACAGCGGTAACCTTTTAAGTAAGATCGAGAAACAGTTGAAGAAAAGAGAATTCGGATTGCCTTCCCGTTTTCTTTATGAAAAAGGAATGCCGGGCAATTTGCAATTATTTCTTATGGCCGCTTTTGATATGAAATATGAAGACATGTTTGCAGGGGGCAGGTATCATCACCTCAGCGATCTTTCCTCTTTTCCTTCCTTTAATAAGAACCTGTATTTTGAAAAATTTAAACCACTTTCGGCTGCACCTGTTGCTGATAGCAGTGATCTTTTTCAAACCCTTGAACAACGGGATGTGTTGTTGCATTTGCCCTATCAATCTTACAATCCAATCCTTTCTTTTTTTAACCAGGCCGCCGTTGATGTGGATGTAACAGATATTTATATCACATTATACAGGCTGGCAACCGAATCGCATATTGCCAATGCTTTAATTAGTGCGGTAAAGAATGGTAAGAACGTTGTCGTTTTTATTGAATTGAAAGCAAGATTTGATGAAGCCCATAATATAGAATGGAGCAGAACCATGCAGGATGCAGGAATTAAGCTTGTATATAGTATGCCACAAATAAAAGTGCATTCAAAAATTGCATTGGTAAAGAAAAAATCTGACGGAAGGGAACTGTCATATGCCATCATCAGTACCGGTAACTTTAATGAAAACACTGCACGTTTTTATACAGATCATGTTGTGATGACATCGAATGTAGCCATCATTAACGACCTGGAATTGTTATTTGCTTTTCTGGCAAAAGGCAAAAATGAAATTGGGGATGCCAGGATCAAATACAATGAGTTATTGGTTTCTCAATTTAATATGTTGGATGAATTAGAGAAACGCATCGGTATAGAAATGCAAAATGCTCTAAAAGGGCTGCCTTCAAGAATCAGAATTAAAGTGAACAACCTCGAAGATCCGTACATCATCAGCTTATTATACAAGGCAAGCCATGCAGGAGTGGAAATAGAACTGATTGTAAGAAGCGTTTGTTGTATTGTTGCTGGTGTTGAAGGTCTGAGTGAGCATATAACCGTTCGACGCATTGTAGATCGTTTTCTTGAACATACACGTTTGTTTATCTTCGGATCAGATGATGATGCCATTGTTTTTATGGGCTCAGCCGATCTGATGATCAGAAATCTTTACCATCGAATTGAGGTTTGTGTTCCTGTACGAGATGAAATTTGCAAAAAACAATTGCTGGATTATTTTGCAATACAATGGTCCGATAACAGCAAAGCGATGCAGCTCTTACCAGATCATCAATACGCAGCAGTGACAGGTAACAACGGGCACAGTGTAAATGCACAGCAAAGCATTTACCAGTACTTGAAAAACAACGTATGAAATCATTAGTATCATCATATTCCTTTTTTTCCGGATTAAATAAATATCGCATCCGGGCCATACTCTTCATTGCAGTTGCATGGACCTTGATTGATATCATGGTAGTTTTATTGTTGAGTGATGGCAATCATAAACCGTTTAAATTTCATTTGGTTAGAGAGAGTGCCGTTTTTATCATAAGCGGGCTCATTGGTTATTTATTTGTATTTGCTTTAAAAAATGTATTCAGAACAAGATCGCCTTTATACAATTTTGTTTTTAAAAGCATGATCCTCATTGGCGCCGCCTTCTTTATTACATTTCTAATTCATTTTGCAGATAATTTGTTTTTTGATGGCTTAACCTATCAAAATGCCTTGCAGCGCTCCCTCGATGAAGTATTGCAAATTCGCATGATGACCCGTAAAGTTGTTTACTGGCTCATTCTTTTTGCCATTACACAATTGTTTATTGAGATCAATGAAAAATATTCTCCCGGTGTGTTTATAGATATTCTCATTGGTAAGTATACACAACCGAAAATTGAGAACCGGATCATCATGTTCATGGATCTGAAAGATTCAACACCCATTGCAGAAAAACTGGGGCACGTAGAGAACTTTAAGTTTATCCGTGATTTTATTTATCATGTTTCCATGGCCATCATTGAACACGACGGAAGAATTTATCAATACGTAGGAGATGAAATTGTTGTTTCATGGGTTTGCAATAAAGAGAATACCGCTAAATGCATGGCGGCAATAATCGATGCCCGTAAAAATTTACAAAAGAACGGTCATCATTTCCGCAACAGTTATGGTATTATTCCTGAGTTTAGAGTAGGGCTCCATATTGGCGATGTTACGGTAGGGCAGATAGGTGTTATTAAAAAAGACTTAGCCATGAGTGGCGATACCATGAATACAACTGCACGTATACGCAGCGCCTGCAATGAATTGAACCAGAAATTCATCATGTCGAAAGACTTTATGGATAACAGTGATTTGAAACAATGGCAAGGCGAAAGCCTCGGTATTGTTGATTTAAAAGGAAAGCAGATCGACATAGAATTATTCGCTATAAAAATATAAAAGCTACTTTTATTGAAATATGAAGAGGAGAATACATTCCGGAATAAATAAAATCCAAAATGCTGTTGCATTGCTAACGGTTGAACTCATTATTTTATTCGCCGTATTTTTTGTTACTCTTACCTCGCTGATTATGATCATCAGGCTCATATTCTTTAACAGAGATGAAGGTATTGATCACCAGGTGTTTACTTTCCTGTTACCGTATATAACAGAGACCAATACTTCGATCATTGTATTCATTACATTTTTGGGGTCATACGCATTTATGGTGCCGGCATGGCTCTTGGTATTCGCTTACAATCTTTTTATTCGTAAGAACAAATGGTATTTTATTGTAACAGTGATCATTGCCGTTAGTAATTTAGCCATGATGCGTGGTTTAAAATATTTTTTTAACCGTCCACGACCATTAATACCATTGTTAAAGGAAGTTCCTGGATTAAGTTTCCCCAGCGGTCATGCATATATGGGAGTTATTTTTTACGGCCTGTTGATTTATTTTGTTTACAACGAAGTACGGAACAATTACTTAAAATGGATTTTAATTGTCCTGCTGGCTGTACTTGCTTTCCTTGTAGGATTTAGCAGGGTTTACTTACGGGTGCATTATGCAAGTGATGTGCTGGCAGGCTTTTGTTTTGGCATACTATCATTAACCATCCTGTTGTGGTTGCTAAAACGAATAAAAAAATATAATGCTAAAAAGATTCCTCCAGATTTAAATGTTGCAATAACAGGGGATGAATAATTTACTGCAATTTGTAAACCAGTATTATTCGATGCCTGATTTGAGCTTTTATCATTTCAATTATATAGTTACGTTATAAATTACAAACTATATTTCCAGAGCCTTCCCTTTTTTTTAATAATTATTAAATGCTTCATAGTTTAATCAATCATTTCTAATTTACCATCGGCCAGCCTGTAAAACATGCCTGTTATTTTTATTTGGCCTTTTTGTTCCATTTCTTGCAATAGAAAACTTTTTATCCTTATCTCGCTCATTGCATGCCTGATATTATTCTGGGAAACCGTTTTTACATAGTCTTCGTTTTTTGAAGTTTTTTCTCCTGTAAACTGATCACTCATTGCAATGGCGGGCTTTATTTTAGCAAGCATGCCGGTAATATTACCCATTTGTACATTATCAATAGCACCCTTTATAGCTCCGCAATGCTGGTGCCCCATAATAACCACTAATTTTACGCCGGCAATTTTGCAGGCAAATTCTATACTCCCCAATAAATCTTCATTCATAAAATTTCCTGCTATTCTTGCTACAAAAATATCACCAATACCCTGATCAAATACGTCTTCCACAGGAACACGGCTATCAAGGCAGCTTAATACAACTGCTTTCGGATATTGACCCATTGCCGATTTTCGCACCTGTTGACTATGGTCTCTATGTGTTGTTGTGCCGTTATTAAAACGTTGATTACCCTCTTTAAATTCAATTAACACCTCGTCTGCTGTAAGTTTATCCTGTTCTTCTTTGGTCATCACATGTTTGATCAAAGGGATCTGCCCATTGTTTTCTTTTATCTGTTTTTTTGTTTGCTTTTCGTTTACCTGGTTGCAAGAATGTAAATTGATGATTATGGATAACAGCACGATTGAACTGGTTATATTTTTATTCATGGTACTAATATAAATTATTTATTCTTGTTCCTGTATTTTGACGGTGAAGCCTAGGTTGGCTAATACCCTGGTTAAGCGCAAATTAAAAATTAATAAATCTAAAATTTAGCTATTATCCATATCCTTATTCTTTAATTAAGTTAAGGTGCGTAAAGCAACATGTGTAACAATGCAATTTAGCACGAATGCTGTTTGCAAGACTTTTTGCAGAATGAACCGTGTCAATTATTATTTGTGTGAAGATTTCAAAATTATTTTTGTCAGGGTTTGAAAAAATGAAGAATCCTTTGCCATGTTTAAGCTTTTTAACTTCCTGTTAACCGGCAGGAATATAAATATTAAATGTTGCACCCTTATCAAGTTCTCCTTTGGCTGTGATAATTCCATGATGATTTTCTACAATTTTTTTAACAATGGCAAGCCCAATACCGGTTCCGCTATATTGGTGTTTACCATGCAGGCGTTGAAATACTTCAAATATCTTTTCATTGTATTGTTGTTCAAAGCCAATGCCATTATCTGACACACTGATATGGCAATATGACATTTCCTTCACCAGTTTTTCATTGTTCAGATTTGCCCCTTTGCTGATTTCAGTTTTTATTTTTATATGTGGGGAATGATTGTTATTAGAAAATTTAAGCGAATTACTTACCAGGTTAAACATCAGTTGCCTAAATTGAAAAGGAATAATATTGACTTCGCATATTTCACCTGCTTCGAGGGTTGCTTGTTTTTGTTGCAATTCTTCTTTTAAATCTTCTTTTATTTCTTCAATAATTTTAGTTAGGTCTGTTTTTTCAAATTTTCTTTCCTCTGTATTGGTACGTGAATAGGTAAGTAAATCATTAATGAGTGTTTGCATTCTCTGAGCGGCATTTTGCATTCTCTGAAATTTATCTTTTCCTTTATCAGATAAATTTTGAGCTTCTTTCTCCATTATTTGTGTAGAGAATGTTTGAATTTTTCTCAGGGGTTCCTGTAAATCATGGCTTGATATGTATGCAAAGGATTGCAACTCATTATTCATTTTCTCCAGCTCAATATTATTTTCTGCTAACTCTTTGGTACGTTCCTGAACTTGACTTTCTAATTCTATGGCAAAGGTTTTCTGCTCCTGAATATCAGTGCTGGTGCCAACCCACATCTGAACCTTTCCGGTTTCATCTTTTTGAGGAACGGCACGACTTAATTGCCATCGGTATTTACCATCATATCTTCGAAACCGGTGTTCAATTAAAAAATCTTTTCCAGTTGATATTGCATACATCCATTCTTTTATATTTCTGTCTCTATCGTCAGGATGCACTATTTGTATCCATCCGTCTTTATTGATTTGTTCTGCTGTTAAACCTGAATAATCGAAAACTGATTGATTAAAATAATATAAATTCCCTTCAATATCTGCCGTCCATATCTGCTGGGGCATAGAGTCAGCTAACAGCCTAAATCTCTTTTCGCTTTCTTGTATTTGCTTATTTAATAGTGCATGAGAAGTTACTTCAGTGGCTATAATACCAATACCATCAATTTCACCAAAAATATTTTTTTGCGGGTATAATAGAAAATTATAATATTTGAGTTCCATGTTGCCATTTTGCAATATGTACAAGGGTGTTTCAACTGCATTAAATGGGTTGCCAGTTTTATAAACTTCAGCAAATACTTCTTTGTATCCTTGTTCCTGCATTTCGGGTAATGCTTCAAAATATGCTTTACCTATTATTTCCTTGCCCTTGCCCCATATTTTTATAATGGCATCGTTGGCAAGGGTAATAATTAAATCTTCGCCGTATAAAATTCCTATGGCTGATGGAGATGAATAAATAAGATTATGATAGCGTTGTTCGCTCTCTTCTATTTTTTTTCTTGCATTTACTTTTTCGCTTACTTCAGTAGCAGTTACAATAATTCCATCAATTTTTCCATCTTCTTCTTTCAATGGATGGTATAGGAAATCGAAATAGCCTACCTCCTGCTTTCCATATCGGTTAACCGGTACTGGAACCTCATTGCCATGAAAAGGCACACCCGTATTCAATACATTATCTAATAATGATTCCACGGCTTCTTTCACTTCGGGCAAGGAATCGAATAAAGGGCTCCCTACAAACTCGCTTTCTTTTTTATCTACCAGATTCAGGTATTCATTGTTTGCCATTTCAACAATATGGTCCGTTCCCCTTAAAATAGTAATACCAACAGGAGCTTGTTTAACTGTGTCGTAAAAACGTTGCTTACTCTCTTGCAAGGCTTCCTCCGTTTGCTTCTGCTCTGTAATATCTGTATTGCTTCCAAACCATTGATTAATGTTGCCTTCATCATTTCTTACAGGCAAAACCCTTGTGAGAAATTGCCTGAACTTGCCATCGGCACCTTTAAGAGGAAATACCATTTCAAAAGGCTGTCCGGTTTCAATTGATTTTTGCCATTGCTCAAGAACAACGGGTAATTTTTCAGGATCATGTGCCGATTGCCATCCCCAACCTTCCATTTGTTGTGGAGTAGTTCCTGTATACTCGTACCATTGTTTATTATACCAATAGATCCACCCATCCGCTTTCGCCATCCATGCAAGGTTTGGAATATTCTCCGCCATTGCTCTGAATTTTGCTTCGCTCTCTTTTAAATTCTCTTCCGCTTTCTTTTTATTAGTCGTTTCAATAACGGTAACCAGTACGCCACCTACTTCTCCATTCTCTTTTCTGATAGGGCTGTATGAAAAATCGAAGTAGCATTCTTCCACGAATCCATTTCTGTTTAAGGGCAACATGAAATCAGGAAAACCAACAGCTTTTCCTTTCATTACATCATCAAACATAGAATCGATTATATGCCAAATCTCCGAAAATGTTTCTCGTGTACTAATCCCCAGTGCTTGAGGATGCTTGGTTGAACCAAGAATAGGGCGATACCCATCATTATATATTTGAGTATATTCAGTACCCCAGGCAATATACATACCAAAAGGGTTGTCAAGCATTACGGCTACCATCGTACGAAGGCTTTGTGGCCAGGTATCAGGATCTCCTAAAGATGTTTTGCTCCAATCCTTTGTTCTTATCAATGCCCCCATTTCTCCACCACCCTCCAGGAAATAGTAGTTGGTATTTTCTTTGCTCATCTGGTTATTTATTTATATGTCCAGTATAAAATGGTCTTTTGGAGGCAGTTTAAAATTATTTTCAATTCCCAAGGTAAGTACTTTGAGAATAATTTTTTTCAAAATAATGTATTCACCGGGCTTGCGAATATAATGGTGTGCTCCTTTATTATAAAGTAAATGCGCAACTTCCATATCAAGAGATGTAGAGAAAATAATTACAGGAACATGCTTTAAGCTATCTAAGCGTTTTATTTCTGATAAACATTCAAATCCGCTTTTGCGGGGCATGTTCAGGTCCAGGAAAAGAACATCAGGAAGATTGTGGGTGTTTGCCTTTAAAAAATCTATTAGCTGCACCCCGTCATTTACAATAGTTAAGGTTGAAGTAATAGGAAAGGTCTTCCAATGCCTCTTTAAAAAAGATGCAATCATCCTTATCATCATCAGCAAGTAAAATATTGAGATTGGATATATCCATAAAGCAAACTGTGAACTAATTAAGGTAATCTTTAAATTCTTTAAATCTTTTTTATTTTCAACAGGTCGCTCTGATATAATGCAATGCTGCAGTTGAGAGATTAATGCGTTTATCCACTCCTATGCTGCTTATGAAAGAAACGTGATTTTTATGACTGAAAAAAGACAAATAACAAACTCGCTCCAATAGGTAATTGGCAATGAAATAATGCTGATACCTGAAATCAATCAGAGCAAAAATGTGCAGATGCCCAGGCATAGGAAGCACGGCTCATTGCCAAAACACATTCTTCTGCCAACCAGGGTATCATATTTATAATCAGGGCACTTTCTTTCAATGTTGCCATGACGCTAAGTAGAGCAGGAGGGTTGCATTCAAGGTAAATGGTTTTGTTTTTATAAGGTTAATCACAACTTATAAAGCCTTAAGTGGGAAGATAAATGGGGGGTAATACTTTTGTTAGCGCCTCTTTATTTGTCTTTGGTAAAAACCTTAAAAATACATTAGTAAGATAATGTGCAATATTGTCTTTTTTTAATATGAAGCATATGCTAATTGAATAGTAAACAACGTCAGGGACATGCATGATTGTTTGTATCAGTAAATGATGGTTTTTCTTTATTTCGTTGCTGGCTGCTCAACTATTTTCCAATAGGAATCCTTCCTTGTAATCTTTCCATTCTTAAACTCCCAGAGGTCGCATCCCCGCACTTTCAACTTCACGCCCGAAATAGTTGTTCCGGTAAGTGTCCATTCCGATACAGCTTGATCACCGGCAACTGATACCCAATGACGAGCCTCTCCGTAATGAACATCCGGAATTCCTTTGAACCGACCCGCAAGACCTTCTCTAACCTGGGCTTTGCCAATGAAGCGCTTGCCCCATGGTTCCGGGCCCCTGGGGAAATCAAAAGTACAGTCCTCTGAAAAGGATTCCATAATTGCGTCAAGGTCGTGTCTGTTGAATGCATCCAGAACTTGTTTTAAAGTATCAGCAGTAACATTCATATTTTCTGTTGTTTGGTGATTTTGATTTGGCATATTGGTGTTTTTGGATGAACAGGAAAAGAACAATAGCTGTATAAAGAAGGATCCTAATGTTAGATTTGTAACGATCGTATTCATATGATATTACTTTAGATCAGTTAAACAATATGCTGTCTCTTAAAGTTAAAATTTCTTTCCTTATAATGAAACGGAAATGATTTTTATTTTGAAGGCTCCTCTAATTGGAGGGAAGATGTTAGTTAGAATTACTGAATAACTAAACTTATCTATTTTTGGCTTTCTCTGTCAAAAATCCAAACATTGTGATGATTGTTTAGTTTGCTGGTCAATACTTCGTCAGCAAACAGTTCATTTTGATTATTTCCAAATTTGTAGTTAACAATATTTAAAAAACTCTTTGTCCATAGTGTTGCCTGCAAACTATTTTCTTTCCACTGTAATTTACCCTTAAATAATATTTTTACCCTTCTTGTCTTGCCATCTGCAACCATCTTAAAACTTATTTTCTTTTTCTGCTCGCCCAATATATGATACCTGGTTAAGCTGAATTTATCACCGTTCTGTTTTATGATAAACACACTACTGGTTAATCCCTTGGGCCGGGATTCTAATTGACTTTTTTCTAAATTTAGTACCCAGGTGCCTGTATAGTTAGCTATTTGAGCAAAAATTGTTGATGGGTAAAAAAATAATCCAAGTACTGCCAGGAAAATGTATAAAGTATTCTTCATGCGTATGCCCGTTATTTTGGTGTAAAGTAGTAAGGAAAATATTATTTTCTTTCCAACCACCTGTTTTGTATCGTTTCCATTTTAGCTGTTCGTGCTTTTCGTCGAGCCATTATTTTGCAGCTTCAATGTCAGCCCAGTTTTCGCCACGTTTGATTCTAAATATTTGTGTGTCTGTTACTTTAAACTGTCGTACTAGTTGTTTCATTGGTTTGCCTTGATTAATTAACTTCTTCAAGAGCATAACTTTTGTTACAGTCAATTTTGTCGCCCTTGAATCTTCTTTGCGTCTGTGTCGCCTTTCTTGCTTTTCTTTTATTACAAAAGGGCTTATTTTTTGATGTTCATAATTTTCTTCTGCTGTCATCCATTTTAAGTTGCTGGCTCTGTTGTTGAGTTTGTCATGGTCAAGATGGGCAACGATAGTTTGTTTGGATGTTGGCTTTTTAAGGAAATAGCCTGCCACAAGCCGGTGAAAAAGCGAATGATAATTGATTGTCCGTTCCTTTAAGTCGTCCTGAAATTTTTTGCTAAGGTTCTTTTTTAAAGTGTCAAGTAGCAGAGTTGTTTCATTAATTACTTTTTTGCTTTCACCATCTTTTATTTGAGATTTTAGTTTTCTTGCTAATTTAAAAACCTGTTGCTGTAAATAGTCAAGCTTGGTTTGAATTTTTTCGCTCCTCGGCGTATAAAGTTTGAGTCGGATAATCCGGTAGCCATTAATCATTGACCCATTAACAATATTTCCGTCCGAAACTTTATTAAAAGTCCTTAGTCGCCCAAAGTTTGAAACTTCAATGCGGCAGTCATTTGTAAATTCAAAGTCGAATTGAACGGTCTTCCATTTTTCACCTGAATAGTTTTTTGTCATATGTCTTGTCAAAAATGTTGAAGTGTTACAAAATTTCATTTAGCATTGCCAACAACGATCTAATTTACGGAGTTCACACATGAGCAGCAAATTAGGTAGAAAGTTTGCGATGGTTTTTGAAGAAGCTACGAAAGCATGTGTGAAAGTTTGTATGAATTTTGTAAATCATTGTCTAATGCGAAGTTGACCCGCATAAAAGATACACCGATAATGCTCAAAGGTAAATCATGTTAGCTGAAGTGTTTTACCTGGGCGTTTTTGTCAAATATTTCATTAGAATTCTATAAAACTCTTTAGGCTGATCTTCCCATATAATATGGCCACATTTTTCTATTACATGCAATTCACTGTTTTTAAGACATTCTTTTTGAAGAAAAAAAGTCGATTCGCCTTGGTCGTCCTGTCGTCCATAAATAATCAAGGCAGAAACATTCAATTTCTTTAACTCAGCTGTAATATCCCATTTCGTCTCTATCACTTCTTTATCAATAAAAGGGATCGGTTGAAAATTAAAATTGGTGAAAAACTCATCAAAGCCACCTGATGGTTTCTGCCGATCATAATGCATTACCCTTGTATGAATAGCAATAAAATTTTTGAAAGCAACAACTTCCTTGGATGAAGGGTTAACCCTTTTCAGTGAATCAAGTTCTTTATCTGTTTTCACAGAAAATATCTCCTTCAGTATACGCATGGAATCCAGTTCAGCAGGGGAACGACGCACATACTGGTTATCAAATAATACATCCCAAACTTTATAAGATGGAGGAGCTGAACAAATTAAAATAAGCTTTGAAACATGCATAGGATAAAGAGAAGTATAATTCATGGCAAGTAACCCGCCCCAGGATATGCCAAGCACTAATATTTTTTTATCATTTCGTTTCTGGCGCAATAGTTCAATGTCCTGTAAGTAGCTATTGATATTGATCGTTTGTGCGTTGATGGGGATATTCCGTGATTTACCCGAACCACGTTGATGAAGAAGTATACAAGTATAAAATGATTTTAAACTATCAATAATTTGATGCGCCGGATTTTCAGGTGGTGCACCCGGACCTCCTGTCAAAATATATAAAGCAGGTCCCTTTCCAAACTCTTCATAAAATAGTTGTATTTCACCATTGTTAAAGCTTTTTAAATCCTGCCCCAAACAACAATTTGATAAAAGAAGTAGTATGATGAATATCTTTTCCATAATTAAACGAAATACCCATTACATGTCAGCTAACGATCTGATTTACGAAGTTCACAGGTGCGGAGCAGATTCGGGAGAAAGTCCCGGAGGGCTTTGGGAGAAGCTGCGAAAGCAAGAGTGAACATTTGAAATTATTGGTGAATTTAGTAAATCATTTTGTAAGGCGAAGTTGACCCGCATAAAAGATAAACCGATAATGCTCAAAGGTAAATCAGATCGTAAGAGCGCAAATGCGTTGGCAGGAAAAGACCGGGAGCCGCCTTGAAGCGGAGAAGGGATTTTCCCTTGTGAGTGGGATTGGATTCTTTGCTGGTCAAGCCCCGGAACTGAAGCCGATTGAAAAACTAAAGTACAAGATAACAACAAAAAGCCCAACAGAATTCCGTCCGCTGGAATCGCTGCTGATAGCTAACTGCAGCTGATTGTTTCAACGTCAAGCCCTGCTTGCAGCAATACTTTTGTTAGCAGTAGTTTATTTAATATTGAAGAAGAGTAATTTTCTTATGTGTGCCATCCTAAGTTAGCCACAACCCTTTTTTTTTGTATTGCCGTAAAAGTCAATAAAATTAAAAGAACTATAAAACTTCCCAAAAAAGTGATGAGTTGATTAAATGAACCCACGAATTCGGTTAATGACTGAATAAAGTTGTACTTGATTAGAAGTATGTTGATAAAGTTATTGAAGGTAAGAAACGAACCGACCAGCAGCATGGGCCATCCGTTTCTTCTATCTTTCAGGAAAAAGAGCAGTCCTATAAATAAAGAAATATAACGGGATGTTGCAGCAGCAGTTTCAAATCTATAGAAAGTTTCCGGGCCTTCTATTTTGAATTGAGGAACAAAACTAATTAGGGTAAAAAACAGAGCAATACCCATAAATAATATAGCAGTACTTAAAATAAAGGCACCGTGCAATTTTCTTCTTTTTTTCAAAATAAATGCCATGAGGATTATAAAACCTAATTCCAATGTTCCCATCACATTTTGTACAATCAAAATGTCCCCTTGACCTGAAACCACACCTTTGTGAGCTGAGTAAACCGATAATAGTGCGGTAGAAGCAAATAACCAAGGTCCAAAAAATAAAATTGAGAGTCCAATTTTTCTGTGAATTGAATATTGTTTCTTTCCGATAAGGCTAAGTTGGTATAGCAGCAAAAACAGCCAAATAAAATTGGTTATGACGTGAAGATTTTGATAGGGAGTAGGGTGTGCATCAACTCCAAAATAGATTTTCCAAAACCCTGTAACAGCTAACAATATCACAATTACAATGAGTAAGTATTCGAAAATATATTTTTTAAAATTATTCATCTTCAGTTTTGGTTATAATGTTGGGATGTAATTACAGCTAACGCTTTGCTTTACGCTATAATTTGTTTTAAAAATGGTTGATCTTCAATCTAAATTACAACAAATGCTGAAACTAAAATACTACAATCCTGTTTATCAAATTGCATTCAATCACTGGAAAGAAATGTACTTCATTGCTGAAGAACCACATTTGTTATATCCGGAAGTAAAACACAAACCTCCGGGGTTTTGCTCTGTAGTTCGTTTGCATAAACATTTTGATAGAACCCCCGGAGGTTTTAGCAACTAATTACTCGAAAA
>JBKJNM010000180.1:0-3210 GCA_046593655.1 Lacibacter sp.
GGGTGCAAACAGTGTTACCAGCCGTTGATCAGTAGAATACGGTTCTTTTCTGAAACCAAAAGTTCTTAATGCAAATCCTGCTCCAATCAAAAGCCCGTCTTCAGGATTAAAACCTAAATCAAGTTGAGGAAATCTAATTCTTTTATACCTGAAGCCGGTCATTTTATAATCATTGATAGAAGGGTTGGGTGAAAATTCTGTTTTGCTCTTGATAAGATTGATACTGGCATTTTTTTCTGTTGAGAGATCATACACTCTGTTTCGTATATTTCCTTTCAGGTTAAACGTATCATTTCCCTTACCACCAATAATGCGGAGTCTTATTTTTGAGGTAACATCAGCATCAATTTCAAACTTATCATCGCCATTTAATCCAAATAACCTTATTTCCTTTGTTACATCCTGTTTAAAGATTCTTGTAAACATCACGGAGGCCGAATCTGTAGCATCCACCTTTTTATATGCTGTTATTTGCAAACCATCGGGATGATTCTTAATATGGAAATACTCTGATTTATTACTACCAGCAATGGTAACAACTTTTGAAATAAACCTGTAGTAAGTAAGAGCATCTTTAAGCAGCTGATCCCTTCGGCTCTTTAACTTATCAGCAACAACTTTTCCATCAATTGCATAAATTGGTTCTGGAAATTTTTTAACTGCATTTTCAATGACCGTATCGGTCATTTTATTTTGAAAATCTTTGGTAATGGTAACCCATGCAGATTCATCAAGATTATTCATAAAAAAACGGTCAAAATCCCTTGTTTGAAAATTAAACCCATTAATATCTTTAATGGTTGGTTTAAAGCCTTGCATAAAAGGCAGCAGACGCTTAGAAATTTTTTTAACTAAAAAACCATCCGAATTAGAAAATGCCTGATCCCTGTCCCGGGGTATAGGAAAATATAGTTTACCTACTCCGGTATCTGTAGTTCCCCATTTCCATTGATCTGCATGCCGGTCCCAATCTCCAATAAGTATATCAAGTAACCTTGCTTTGAGCAATTTTTCCTGGTCCACATGATGATCATTATCTTCCAGCATTTTACCGATGATCTTGCTGGTGCTTTTTGCATCCACATAACCGGCTCCGGGGTCACGCATTTCAAGCATCACAACTGTATTGGCAAACATTTTTCTATATAATCCAAATGCGGGATCATCAGGCACATAAAAGAATTCCGGAACGGCAACGGGTACACCTACTGCTCTTGCTAAACCCGGTATTACCAATGGCGCATGAGGATGACTTCCTGAAACCATATCCTGCACCATCCATTGTGCTAAAGAATTTCTTAAATGATAGGGTACTATTTTCTCAATATCTTTTTCAACCGATCTGATGACCCACTCCTGCCCGTTTTTATCTTCCAGTTGTAAGGATTTAGATTGTTTACCTCCACCTAAGCTTTTAATTTTAAAGCCGCCTTTTTCTTTGCGTAAATTGAATTCTCTCATAGCAATAGGCGTATTCCATTCTTTACGATAATTCTGGCCCAGAAAAAATTTCTGAAATCCGGATTTTGGCTTATATCTTTCACTTGCAGAAACAACTACGCTGTCTTTAAATTTATATTCAACCTCCCTTGTAATTTCAGCAGCCAACGGAGGCAGTTTTGAAAAATCAAGGATATGATTTGTATAATCCATTTTTGTAGAATCGCCTTCTACAATATATACATTGGCCTGCACTTGTTTTCCTTTTGAGATATCCAATGTTACAAACCCTGCCTTGGGTGAGGCATACAGGCTTTTTTTTCCTTTTGATACTCTTGAATTCTTACTTCCGCTTCCACTTGTTATATAATTATATCCGCTATCCTGAATGATTTGGATTGAATGATCATGGCCGGCAACATAAATTACATTATCATGCCCTTTTACCACATTTTCTATTGCAAAGATCATTGCCTGGTAGGGAGGACTCATCAAATCCTGCTCCACACCAAATACAGCTCTTGTTAAAGGATAAATTGAACCTATTACCGGTAAAGGGATATACAGGTAGTCTCTCATATCTGTAAAAGGAAAAATATGTTGCTTTAATGTAAAATACCCACCATGAGGACTATAAGTTCTGAAGGTGTGATGAAATGCAATTAAAACAAGTTTGCCTGAGTTCTTTGAAAGTATATCATCTAACTGCAACAATACTTCTTCTTTTGTTTTATACGGGCAATCAGATTCAATGCCTGGCTTTTCGCCTGCATGTAACCACCACTGCGAATCCATCATTACCAACAAAATATCATCTGTTATTTTTACTTCAACAGGCCCTGGACATGCATCACGTGGAAACATTTTTACGTTTTCATTTCCTAAATAATCAATATAAGATTGTTCTCTTAAAATAGATTCATAACCATTAGAACTGCCTACTGCCCAATCATGATTGCCGGGAACAAAATATACTTTTGCCTTGCTCTTACCTGCTATATTGATTTGTGTATCAAGTGGTGCTTTTGCCATTGCATAAGTTGGCAATGAATTATCAGGCAATCCTGTTCTGTAAAGATTATCGCCAAGATAGATGATGGTTGTTTTTTCCGTAAGTGGTATATTCTTTTTAACAGAATTCACTACGGGATGTTTTCCATTGGTCAGTTGTCCCGCATCACCTATTAATATGATTCTCGCCTGCAGGCTGTCCTGTGCATGAAGAGTTGTAATTAATATAAAAAGAAAGCAAAAGGATATACCAATCTTGTTCATGATTTTTTGTTTACCGTACCTACACGTTTTATATAAATGATCTATACTCATACGTATTAAAAATTGAGTTTGAATTTTGAACCAAGTGTAAAATTAAACAACCGATCTTCAGGTGAAAAACCCATAGTAAAAGAGGTCATAACAACACCGTATGGAATGAAATAAAACCCTCCCCCATAAGCAGGGTGCCATTTTTTTGAAATTTCCCCTTTTTGCCATACTCTTCCTACTTCATAAAATCCCATTAATCCAACATCACCCGGAAGTACATAAGATTTAGACTTATATAATTTTACTCTCAACTCAGTACTTGCATATGCAATGGATGAACCTGAAAACCTGTTTTTTCTATACCCTCGTAAGAAATTATGAGCACCAATATTCAGTGCCTGGAAATATTCGTAGTCCTTATTGAAAATATGACCGCCACCCAAACGAAAGATTGCTCCCACTTTTCCCGGATCTCTTAAACTGGCATAAATGGTTACATCAGAT
>JBKJNM010000232.1:0-21234 GCA_046593655.1 Lacibacter sp.
TCGTTTATTCAACCGGTGTTAAATATTGCGTAAACGAATATCCTTCTTCACCATCCTTTGTTTTAACTAACCACCATTGATCATTTTCTTTACGTACCAGTGTTACAACCTCATGCCTTGCTGCTTTGCCAACTATCGAATCTTCTGTGCTGGGACCGCTTCGAATGTTGAGATTCGAAGTATTCGTAGTTACTTTTAATTTAGCTCCCTCGCTTATGCCAGCAATGCTATTAATGTTCAGCATCAGGTCGCCTGAAACGTAATCAGGATCTAGTTTGCCATAAATATCCCATAGTTGTTGTTTAACGGCCCCACTGCTTTCTCCATCAACATATAAAACATTATCCTTCTCACGAACCTGCAGGTTTACCACAGGGGCTTTGTTTGCCGCATCTATGAGTTCCTTATATTTATCTTGTAGTGCCATAATATATTTCCTCCGTTTGTTTATTTTTTAATTAATCCTGCTGATTCAATTTTTTTCAATCCCATTGTTTTCAATGAATTTAATCCCATCATAAGTTTTTGAACACTGGCTTTTTCAATTTCGCCTGTTAGTGTAAGTACGCCATCTTTTAAATCAGTTTTAACACCGGGGTAATCTTTTACCGCATCAGCAATTGCCTGGCTTAACCCATCCGTTACAGGAGGAACCACAACTTCAGGTGGAGCAACTGTACAATTATTTACAACAGACGTTACACCTTCGATCTTTTTTACTTCATCGTCGCACCTGCTTTTACAAGCTTCATCTTTGCATATACCACTTATAGTGGCAACACCGTCTTTAACTGACACACTGGTAC
Organism: Lacibacter sp.; assembly: GCA_046593655.1. Classification (GTDB taxonomy): domain Bacteria; phylum Bacteroidota; class Bacteroidia; order Chitinophagales; family Chitinophagaceae; genus Lacibacter. The sequence continues at coordinate 807 of JBKJNM010000232.1, forward strand.
CTTTCATATCTGCATCAGCATTTAAAACAGATTCAATAGAGGCCTGGATGTCTGAATCTTTCAATTTCTTTTTACAGGATGTCGTACCCAAGATGAGTAGAGAAGTTGTGAGCACTAAACATAATTTAAGCGTTTTTTTCATAATTTAAAATTTAGATATTTAATATAGACCTTTTAAAGGTGTTGTCTGCAAATCTGCGTGTAAATATTTCTACACAATTATAAATCTAGTGAGTATAGGGGCATAAAAATGAATAGCTGGCTTAAAAGCCAGCTATTAAAAATATCATTTTACTATGAAATTTTTAGTAATCAACTTTCATTTCCACTCTTCGGTTCTGCGCTCTGCCTTTTTCACTTTTATTATCAGCAATTGGTTGTGTATCGCCATAGCTCTTATAACTGATGCGGTCCGCCGCAATACCCTTATTGATAAAATAATCAGCAACTGCTTTTGCCCTTCTCACACTCCACATCAAATTACGTTCGTAAGTGCCACGATTATCAGCATGTGCAGCAACAGATAACTTTAACTCAGGCTTTTCCTGCAAAATCTTTGCCACTTCATCCAATGGCAGGAACGTTTTTTTTATTATTTCATCACTTGCAAAAGCAAAGAAAATATTCTTAGCTGCATAGGCTGCTTTTTGTTTTACATCATCTTTTATTTCAGGGCAACCGCCGTTGATTAAAATTCCTGCTTCGTTCAGGCATTTATCCTCTTCATCATTTACCCATCCTTATCTATATCGGGAACAGGGCATCCATCATACTGCACAACACCTGCAATATATTTATACTTATCAAATTTATCCGGCACATTATCTCCATCTGTATTGGGGCATCCGTTGATAGTTCCTTTTTCTGTCGGGCATTGGTCATCTTTATCCGCAACAGCATCATCATCAGTATCAGGACAGCCATTCAAGGTTCCTTTTAAATCGGGACAGAGATCGTTTTTATCTTCAAACCCATCGCCATCTTTATCAGGAGGCAGTACAGGTTTTAAAGGTTCTACAATAACCTCTTCTTCCTTTGCTGTAATGGAGGTAGTCATTGTTTATGCCGCTGGTTAATTTTTTACGCCATTGCATTTGCAGAAACAAATAACTCCCTTCATTGAAACGAAATTGCAAACCTGTTCCTAAAGGTGCGTAAACCGCAAACTTTCCTGGAAAATAACCGGCACCAATGCCTGCCGTTAAAAAGGGATTCACCCTTGCACTTTCTTTCAAAGCACGTATATGTATTAATGCATCCAACTGTGTACAGAATTTTGCGTGCCCGATGGTATCAGCATTTGCAAAATTGGCAGGGAAATTGGAGATAGTGCCTGTAAGGGTTCCTGAAAAATCAATATTTGAAGTCAACCCTTTTCAATGACTTATTCCAAAACCACATGATTTAGTAGCTGGTTTGTACCATTCTTTTTGTTGAAAGGCTTTATTAAACGATGAATCTTTGATCTGCTTTGGAAGGTCATAATCATACAAGCTGATATTATAAGAGAATAAACGGAGTGGGAGCCCTGATTGCTTGTGGGCCTGAAGAGTAAGGCTGCCCATCAGGGCAAATACAGTTAGTAATTGGTTTGGTTTCATAGAAGTTTCTTAAGTACAGGATTAACGTTCAAAATCGAGTATTTTGTATAAATAAAGAGCTTTCTTTTTGTGGGTATTAAATGACAAGAAATGTAGGTTATATGGAAACAAGTGCTTAAATTTAAGTAGGTCTTTGACGAAACAATTTTTATTCACTATTAAAACAGTTTCCCATGGTTTCTACAGACACAACACAGCTCAACAGGGAATGCAGCTCCTGGAGGGAGCATCTTCGTTCCTATCGCAATGAAATGGGTCAGCTCCGTGATCAATTACAATTGATGGCAAGCGGACAAAACGACAAAGAAGTTCTTACCGAAGTGGAACACTATCACAATCAATTCTACATTCAGCAGATCAATATTCATGATCTGAAACAAGCCATTAAAACACACGACCGAAGATTGCAAATGGAATATGAAGCAACAAATGGTCAGCTCTCCGACGAAACATTACATGAACACGAAGAACTGCATAGTCAGTATGAAACTCTTGAACATACGCTCAGAGATCTTCGAAACGATTTTACAAATTTTACCGCTAAAGCATAGGATTCAGATACTATACTAATGTATAAAGAACTACTTCCCTGAATTTTACCACCCATTAAATCCATCCGTTCCCAATATCCAATATCAATGTTTCTTACAAGCAATTTTGTAGGATGATTATTCTATTCACTTATAAAAAACGATTGTTATGGCAGAATTTGATACCTCACACGTAAAAAATATTGTCTTGCTGGGCCATATCGGTTCCGGCAAGACAACTTTGGCGGAGTGCATGCTCTTTGAAGCAGGCATTATCAACCGCCGCGGCACAGTTGCCGAAAGAAATACAGTTGCTGATTTTCATGAACTGGAACACGAAAGGGGCAATTCCGTTTTTTCAAAACTCTTACATTCAAAATGGCGTGGTTATAAAATCAATATTATTGACACACCTGGTTACGACGATTTTGTTGGTGAAGTAATCAGTGCACTCCGGGTTGCCGATACAGGAGTGATGTTACTTAATGCAGCGCATGGGGTAGAAGTGGGTACAGATATTATGTGGGAATACACTGAACAGTTTAAAACACCCATGATCTTTGCAGTAAACAAATTAGATGATGAAACAGCTGACTTTGATAAAACATTTGCGGAAGCAAAAAGTCATTTTGGAAATAAGATAACGCTTGTACAATACCCACGGCAGCAGGGAGCCGGCTTTCATGAAATTATTGATGTGCTGCGTATGACGATGTATAAGTTTAACGATGCCGGTGGCAAGCCCCAAAAGCTGAGCATACCCGATGATGAAAAAGCAAAAGCTGAAGATCTGCATAAAGAACTCATTGAGGCTATTGCAGGCAATGATGAAACGTTGATGGAAAAATATTTTGATAAAGGCGAACTGAGTGAAGATGAAATAAAAGAAGGGATGAAAAAAGCCATGATCAATCATGATCTGTTTCCATTATTTTGTTTATCCGCCGAAAGAAATATGGGCAGCGGCCGCTTGATGGGGTTTATTGATAATGTATGCCCAAGTGCCAATGAAATGCCTCCGCAAAAAACACGAACAGGTAATACGATTGCCTGCGAAGCCGGGGGGCCTGCCTGCATTTTTGTTTATAAAACTGTATCGGAACCACATGTTGGCGAACTCTCTTTCTTTAAAGTGTACAGTGGTACAATCAAATCGGGGATGGAATTGGTAAATGAAACAACAGGTGTTGCTGAAAAAATAAACCAGTTGTTTGTACTGGAAGGAAACAAACGCACAGCCGTTAATGAATTAACGGCCGGTGATATTGGTGCCACACTTAAACTCAGAAATACACATGTAAACAATACCCTTCACGATAAAGGGAAAAATATTGAACTAATGCCCATTGAATTTCCAACAGCAAATTTGAGCATGGCTATTGAAAGCACAAAAAAAGGAGAAGAAGAAAAACTGGCAGCAGCATTGCATGAGTTAAGACATGAAGATCCCACATTAAAAGTGGAAGTATCGGCTGAGTTAAGACAAACGCTGATTCATTGTATGGGTGAAATGCATTTAGCAGTAGCCAAATGGAAGATCGAGCATATGCAAAAAATTGAAGTGAAGTTTACACGACCTCGTATTGCATACCGTGAAACCATCAGGCGAACTGCTGATAGTATGTACCGTCATAAAAAACAAAGTGGTGGTAATGGTCAGTTTGGGGAAGTGCATTTGCGTATTGAACCCTGGTATGATGGGATGCCTGAGCCTGCTGATCTGAATGTTCGTGGAAAAGAAGTACATGAATTGCAGTGGGGTGGTAAACTGGTTTACTACAATTGTATTGTGGGTGGTGCTATTGATCAGCGGTTTCTACCATCTGTTTTAAAAGGCATAATGGAAAAAATGCAGGAAGGTCCATTAACAGGTTCGTACGTTCGGGATGTTCGGGTATGTGTATATGATGGAAGAATGCACCCGGTTGACAGCAATGATATTTCGTTTAAGATTGCAGGACTGCAGGCATTCCGCCAGGCATTTCAACAAGCCGATCCGCAAATTCTGGAACCCATCTATCATGTAGAAGTGCTTTGCCCCGAGGACCTCACTGGAGCAGTAATTGGCGATTTGCAAACAAGAAGGGCAATGGTGGAAGGAATGGATACAGAAGGACATTTTACTAAAGTAATTGCAAAAGTTCCATTGGCGGAGATGCAGGATTATAGCGGTAATCTGCGTTCGTTTACGCAGGGCCGTGCAAAATTCAGAATGCATTTTCTCGATTATGAATCTGTACCGTTTGAAATACAACGCAAACTTGCTGATGAGTATAGTAAAGTGGCAAGAGAAGAACTGGTGGCGTAGAGAATACTTGATTTAAAAAAACCTGCTTTGAGTGAAACAGGTTTTTTTTTGACCAATAGTTTTACAGTTGTTAAAAACGGAAGGATGAAATTGGAAATCTTACTTCTTTATTAAAATAGTTTAAGAATAACACTTTTAAACTTGCTTTTTATATATAAAGGAAAAAGCCAGTATCAACATATTTATAGCTGCAGAAAATGCATTTGAAATAATTATAATAATGTCTTTCAGCAAAATTCCATAATAAGCCCAGAGTAAAAGACCAATGATTAAAATCACCAGCATATGAATAGAAATGCTTTTTGCGTTTTTTTCTTTAATAATTTTAAGCAATTGAGGTATACTGCAAACTGCAGAGAATATGCTAGCTGAAATACCAATGACGGTAACTAACTGCATGATTAAGAATTATTTCAATGATTTATGAATATGCCACTCATTTCTTTACATATAAATGTAAAAAACAAGGTGATACCTGCAGGCACCACCTTGTTTTGCTTTAAATCCTGAAAACCCAATGAATTTTCATATAGCTTGTTATCCTAATTATTTTACTTCTTCCAACTCAGCAGCTTCAATATTCACCGCACTCACTGCCACTTCTGTTAATTTTACGTCGGCTGCTTTTTCTTCCTCTAATGTTTGTTCTAAAAGCTTAACTGCTTTTGATAATTCAAGTGTTTCTGCAAACTGACGCATGGTGCCATAAGATGCAATTTCATAATGCTCAATTTTTTGGCTTCCAGCAATAATTCCTGCATCGCACATAGCGCCGGGTTCACACTCTTCCATGATGCCTTCTGCTTCTTTGATCAAACCTGCAATCGCTTCACATTTTTTGCCAACTGCTTTTAAATTAATTGATGCAAAAACCTGTTCTACACGAGTTGCCTGTTCTTTGGTTTCCTTTAAGTGACTTTCCAATGCTGCAATCAATTCTACTGATGTAGCTTTTTTTATCATTTTAGGAAGAGCTGTTATTAAAGCTTTTTCAGCCCAATAAATATCTTTCAACTCAGTTATAAATAGTTCCATGAGCTGTGAGGACTGCATGCTCCCCTTATTTGTTGAGCCGTTTGCAGCTGTTTTTTGTTTAGTGCCGTTGTTGCCAGATTCTTTTTTCATAATGTTTGTTTTTTAAATGAAATAATGATGATCTGAAAAATCAGTTAATCATCTGATTGCTTAATTAAGAATGTCACTTCATTTTTTTGTAAAGGTCAAATCATATGCCAATATATAAGAGATGTACAGTCAAAGTATAGGGCTGTTGTAAGTGAGTATCTTTAACTGGTTAAGGTTTTTTACCTCTTCCCAACCGAACTACTAAAAAGATAATAATCCCGATAATTGCAATGACGATAAAAACACCAACTCCCATCCCTGCTTTAAAAATGCCTTCCACAACATTGCATGAACTGAACATAAGAGAAAAGAGGAAAATGATAAACCCAGTAAAATAATTTGAAATTTTCATTGTAATCAATTTTTAAAATTCGGATTTAATATATTGTGGAAGTTTGAAAATATAACCGAACCTTCCGTTTAATTAGAAGGTTCGGCTTATTACTTTTGATTTTTATTTATTAACGACTTGATTTTCGGTTCCGTTTACAACAGCCTGTGCATCCGAATCTCCAATTTTTCTTTCATCTTGCTTATCGTTTAATGGCCCTTCTTCAACTGGTTCTTCTGTCTTTTGTTCTTTGTCCTTGTTACCATCTGTATCTTCATCATCTCCTACACCCATTGTTATATCGTCAGACTTTTTTTTGTTACCATCTCCAATACCTGGAGTTTCTGTTCCCTGCTCATCTCTGTTAGACCCAGACTGATTTGTAGGATTCTTGTTTGCATTAGATTTCTCATTAGGATTTTGATTTGACTGGTTACCAGTTTTTTGATCTGACTCATTGCCAGTTTTTTGATTTGATTGATGACCAGAATTTTGATTTGACTGGTTATCAGTTGAACTTGGATTAGACTGATTGTCAGTATTCGTTTGGCTGCGTTCGTCACCTTGATGCTTTTCCATAATTATATAATTTTATTGTGAAGGAATTTTCACCTAACAAATATGAGAAAGGCATGGTGTGAAATTGTTATACAGTTTTATGAAATAGTTGCATGATTCACAGAATAAATGCGAAACAAAAAAGCGACACTTTGCAGCATCGCTTCTTTAGCATTCAGTAGGTTATTATTTTAGCTTTATAACAGGCTTTAAACTATAGGTTCCATTTCCATTTTTAATGACAGACAAGCCAGCATCAAAATCAACTAGGATAGAATCAATACCTGCTGCAAGGTTTTTATTTACTTTAATCTTTAACCCTGAGGTACCCCCACTCGGAATTGTTAAAGGATAGATGGTATCCTTGATTACAATACTGTTTTCTGTGCCTAAAACCAAACGTATTTCTTTTAATAATCCAGTAGGAACAGGACCAACAGCAAGAAGTGTATCCACTCCATTCTGCAATCCAAGCAGATCATAAACGCCGGCCATTGTAGATAGTTTAATCCAACTTGTAGAATCATCCCTGAATTTTACATGCACCTCTTTAATATCAACATTTACCTTTGACGCATCAAAAGGAGCATCGGTTAAGTTCACTCTTAAATTGGTTGTGCCTTCATTGTTCTTTTTACAGGCGTAAAAAAATACGGAAGCTGTTAACAAAGCGGTAAAGAAAAAAAATGCTTTTTTATTCATGTCTATTATTTTTCTCTTATCCTCAAAATATCATGCCAAAAGCCATTAAATATGCCCGATTTTCAAATTGGCTGCCCTTTTGAGGCAGTAATCCTATTCAGACCTTCTTCTATTTCTCATTCTATTTAATTTATGTAGTTTTTTTTCATTTAAAAGCAGCGAACAGGACTGTTTATGTATCAATAATTCAAGAACCATAAACTTATGCTAAAAATAGCTCCACTTTTAGTACTCCTGGTTTTTATTATGGCCTGCGAAGGTAATGTTGATTTGTTTCCAGGATCCTTACAGACCTATGTGCCAGTTTATGCAAAGCCAGCCGATCTCAACAATATTGGAACTGAATCAGCAAGAGCCGTTGAAAAGCCAGGAAAGATTTATGTTATTGGTAACCTGTTGCTGCAGAACGATTTGAACAAGGGAGTTCATCTTGTAGATATCAGTATCCCGAATCAACCCCGTAAAATTTCTTTCCTGCGTATTCCTTTCAGTACCGAAATTTCAGTAAAGAATAATTATCTCTACGTCAATAATTTTAATGATCTGCTGGTGTTCAATATTAATGATCCGCAGAACCCGGCATTGATTAAGCGATTAGCGAATGTGTTTCCTTATCACAACAGCGAATACCCACCAGTAAGCGGCGTTTATTTTGAATGTGTTGATAAAACAAAGGGTATTGTAGTGGATTGGAAACTGGAAACAGTAAATGAACCTAAATGCCGCCGTTAAAATTAATACCTATGCAAAAGAAAATACTGTTTGCTGTTTGTTTTTTAATCTTCCCGTTACTGCTGATACATTGTAGTAAAACATCAGAAAATAATGCATTTGCTCCAAATTCATCCGGGCAGGGTGGTTCATTAGCAAGGTTTACAATTGTTGGCAATTACCTGTATGCCGTGGATGAAGAAAACCTAAGTGTTTTTAAAATTTTGGATGCTGGAAATCCCGTGTTGATCAAAACAACAAAAGTAGGTTTTGAAATTGAAACTATTTTTCCATTTAAAGACAAACTCTTTATTGGCAGCACCAGTGTAGTTCATATTTTCTCCATTGAGAATCCCGAAGATCCTGTTAAGTTGAGCCAGGCTATTTCGCCAAATGTTATCCGTCGTTGCGATCCCGTAGTGGCAAAAGATACCGTTGCTTATGCCACACTTCGTGTAAATGGTGAATGCGGTGGTATTCAAAGTGTACTGGCTTGTTATGATATTAAAAATGTATTGAACCCTGTGCAGAAGTTTGCTGTAAGTGTTGGCGAACCATACGGACTGGGTTATAAAAATGATGTATTATATGTGTGCGACAGGCAGGCGGGGCTACGTGTATATGATATTAGCAAAGCCTATCTTCCAGTGCAAATAAAAGTACTTACCGATGCCATTTGGTACATTGATGTAATACCCTATAACAATGTGTTATTATGCTGGACAAATGCAGGTGTTACTCTTTATGATATAACCAATAACCGCAACCCGGTATTGCTAACCTCTATTCAATAATACCGGATGAAATGTTTGTTTACTCTATTTTTCAGTTGCATACTGTTGTTGTTTGTAAATGCACAGGAACAGGAGAAAAATAAAAATGATTACATGCTTGCAGTAAGGGTGAGCCCACTTGCATTGCTTGATCCATTTGAAACCAATCTCTCCATTGGAATTGATTATAAAATCCGCAAAAGGTTTTCAGTTGGAGGCGATATCGCTGTTTATATTATCAGGCAAGTTTTTGCTGAAAGCAAGCCCCTGAGCGGTTTCTATGTAAGACCCACTTTACGATGGTATTCAAATGACCGGCTGAAATTATTTACCGAATTGGTATTGATGTATAAGCATACTGTGCGTAAAGAAAATGACTGGCTTGGTATGGATTGTGTTGATGATGTACCGGCTTATGAAAAGTTTACTACCTATAAACAGGTAAGAGATGTGTTTGATCTGAGCTTTAGGGGAGGCATCAGGGAAAACCTGTTTCAATCAAAAAACTGGTATTTTGAATTCTACCTGGGCCTTGGTTTAAGGCAGAAGTTTCATTCCATTAAATTTAATGAACCAAACACCTGTGCTCCGAGGATGGGTGATTTTTTTGATATCTTCAATCAAAATCCTGCTGCTGCTATTACTACCGCAACGCTTCCATCCGGCATCAGGCTGGTTTGGGTCTTGAAATAAAAAACAACCCTGCATGTCGATTATCCTTTTATGAATTGCTTAATCAAGCCTGAAGGAAATTTTGCATACACATCCGTAAGTAGTTACTTTTCCATCTTTTACATGGGCTTTAATATCCTGTACATAAACAGAATCAATATTGCGGATTGTTTTGGATGCTTCTTCTACAGCCATCCTAATAGCATCATCAATTCCTTTTTCTGAAGAAGCAATCACTTCAATAATTTTTACTATTGGCATAACATGATTATTTTAAAATTAACAAATGAAATACATTGTTAAGTTAGATAAACCGTTACACAAACACAAATATCTCATTATATTGATGTAAGATAAATTAGCAGAAACAATAAAAAATAGATAGCGAGACTAACCGGAGAAATTGACTTCGTTTTCATAATACAGAGATAACCTGCTAAGTTTATTTGATTGTAAAAAGCAGGTTTATTTTAAGTGATGTAATTGGCAAACAAAAGTCTGTAGACTAGGCCTTATCTTCTATAACCTCCACCGCCACCACTTGGGCCTCTTTCTTCGGCCTCTTTTACTACCAGTGGTTTTTTGTTTCTTCCCAGGGTGATATCATTGAGTAATTCGATGGCATCCTTGCCATCTTCTTTGTTCTTCATTTTTACGAAACCAAAGCCACGGCTTTTACCGGTTTCACGGTCAATGGTTACTTTGGCAGATAATACGGGACCGAATTTTTCAAAAATTTCTTCCAGTTCTGCATCATCGAGATCGTAAGGGAGGCCTGCTACAAAAAGGTTCATACTAAAAATTAAAGCCAAATGTACGAAACTTAGTCTTACGATTCACTGATATTGTCTGTAATTAATAGGTGTAACGTGGCTTTATATTTCTGTATCTTCCCTTTCCAAAAATTAATTCTTATGAGACGAGTATTATTTCTTTGTTTCCTTTCTATGAATTGTATGCTTGCATCAGCTCAGAAAAACCCGACTGTTGATGTAAAAGAATATATCCCCTCTGGGGTGCAAGTAGTTGTAACAAAAAGTTCTGTTACTATAGCCGGTAAAAAGATTGATTATGCTACGCATACCGGTTACCTCGATCTGAAAAATGATACAGGTAAACTGATTGCAAAAGTTTTCTTTACCTATTATAAAAAAGAAAATGAAGATGCTGCAAAACGGCCCGTAACATTTACATTCAATGGTGGACCGGGTTCATCTTCTGTTTGGTTGCACATGGGCGCTCTTGGTCCACGATTGGTGCAATTGAAAGAAGATGGTACCGCCATGGCGCCACCCTACAAAGTGATCAACAATGAATACAGTTGGTTGGATAAAACCGACTTAGTATTTATTGATCCTGTTGCTACTGGTTACAGTCGTGCGGCCGCCGGGGAAAGTCCAAAACAGTTTCATGGATTTGTAGAAGATGTGCAATCGGTTGGTTCTTTTATCCGCCATTTTCTCTCCCGCTACGAACGTTGGGGATCAGCTAAATTCCTGGCAGGTGAAAGTTATGGTACTACAAGAGCGGCAGGATTAGCTAAATTCTTGCAGGATAGCTATCGCATCTATTTCAATGGCATCTTTTTAATATCACCTGTATTGAATTTTGGAACCAATGATTATTATGTGGGAAATGATCTGCCGAGAGCATTGTATATTCCTTCTTACACAGCAGCAGCGTGGTATCATAAAAAATTAGCACCCGCATTACAGGCCGATTTTCAGAAAACGATCCAGGAAAGCGAAGCATTTGCATTGGGTGAATATGCTACGGCTCTTTTAAAAGGCACTTCGCTAACAGCGGCAGAAACAGAAAGGGTAGCAGAAAAAATGAGTTATTATACCGGGTTGAGTAAAGAGTTTTGTATGAAAGCCAATCTTCGTGTAGAAGAAGGAAGATTCTGGAAAGAATTGCGCAGGAAAGATGGATTGATCGTTGGCAGACTGGATGCAAGGTTTACAGGAAGGGATTTGGATGACGCAGGTGAATCTGTTAGTCATGATCCATCGTTTACAAATATTGATGGACCATTTACAAGCGCACTCAACGATTATTTTCAAAAAGAACTCAATTTCAAAGATGAAAAAGCATATAATATTTTTGGAAGTGTGTATCCATGGAACTATAACAATGTGCAGAATCAATTCCTGAATGTGGGTGAAAGTTTGCGGGACGCTATGACGAAAAACCCTGCATTGAAAGTATATGTAGGCAGCGGATATTATGATTTTGCAACACCTTATTTCACTGCAAAATATGATGTGGCACATCTATTCCTGCGACCAGAACAACAAAAGAACATCAAGCATTATTTTTATAACTCAGGTCATATGTATTATATCAATTTACCTGATATGGTTCAATTTAAAAAAGATGTAGATGCTTTTTTTGAGTGGAGTCTTAATACAAAATAAGCTGTTTGCTCAGTCTCTGAATTCCTGTGAGATCATTAATCCTTTTTTACCCCCATCAATTACAGCAATTCCAACCCGGCCAAAAGCCGGGTTTAATATTGCCGCACGATGACTGGGAGAGTTCATCAGTCCTTTATGTGCTTCTGCAAGCGTTGGTGCTAATGCAAGATTTTCACCGGCTCTCTTGTAACTGATATTTGCTTTTTTCATCCGTTGAAAAGGGTTGATACTGTCGGGTGAAATGTGTGCAAAATATCCTCTTGCAAACATATCTGTTGAATGCGCCCTGCCAACTTCTTTCATTTGAGCATCTGCTGTGAGTGGTTTTAAATAATGCTTTCTTCTTTCTTCATTTACGAGCAGCAACATTTCATATTCAAGATCGGGACGTTCAAAAACTGTTTCTGTTTTAAAATCAGGTTCAGTATCATCCGATGAAGTAACGGCTGAAATTTTGGGTGTAAAATAATTTGTAACCAGTGGCGATATTTTGTCCTCCACTATTTTTGTATAAGGTGTAAATGTTGAAGTGATTTCACTTTTATTTGCTTCTGTACTTACCTCATCAAAAGCAGAGTAAGTAAGCAGGCGGCCGATTACTGAGCTGATGACAATACCCATCAGCAAACCCGGAATAATTCCGCTCACTTTATCAGCAAAAGTTTTCCTGCTGTTTTGTTCATCTTTGCTAACTATCCACCTTTGAATCATGGAAAAAAGTAAGTAAAGGATGATAAAAACAATTCCTGTGATAACAGGAAAATGTAATTGTGTAAACCTGGAATCATAGGCCCCTGCAAGATCGGCTGTGTAATAAAATACAGTGAGTCCGCAGGCAATAGAAGCTGCCCATTTAATAAGATCAAGAATTGTTTCTGCAGCCCCTTTTTTGTAACCGATCCATGTTACAAGCAGTATAATACAGCAAAGTATGATATCAACAGTATTCACAGCAATTCTTTAAATTGAATAAAAAAAACAGCATTTCCATAAATTATTTACAGAAATGCTGCCGGTTAAAAACTAAGTGTATCATTAATACCTGCCATCTTTTTTATCCAGTGTACGACCGATGCCATAACCAACACCACCACCTAAAACACCTCCTATTGCAATACCGGCTGCACGGTTACGCTTGCTTACTACGCCACCAATAACTGCACCTGATACACCACCAATAACTGCGCCTTTGGCTGCTTTACTCCAACCTTTTTTCTTAGCTGTAGTTGTTGTATTTGTGTTTGTATTTGAGGCAGGGGCAGAAGTTGCAACTGTATTGGTTCTGCGTTCAACATAACGTACTGTACGGTTATCATTGATTGCTTTTGTTTGAGCTTGTTGTTCTTTCCATGCCTGGAAGTTTGCAAATTCAATTGAATCAGTTGCTGATAACACTTTTGCCTGGTCTGTTATAGTTTCTGTTTTGCTTTTGCAGGATGCCATTACTGCAACAAGTGACAATGCGGTTAAAAGTTGTTTCATAATTTTCGATTTTACAGGTTTACAATAATGTTTTTCTGTAATACACTATCTAAGAAAAGCGTGCCACAAATAGTTTGATTTGTTAATGAAATCTTTATTGTACTTATTTCACGATGAAAAGCCTGTTATTTCTATTGCATTTCTTTAACAATTCAACTAAAAATAAAAGGAGAATTCATGTTCTTTCCAGTTAATCCTACTGTTTATTTTAGTTGCAATAATGGAAAAATCTGAGGAATGCATTTGCGGCATTTAATAAGCTTGATTATTTATATATTACAGCATGAAAAAAATAATTTATTTCATTTTGCTCCTCTCGTGTATTTCTGCCAATGCTCAAACAGGGTCCGAAATTATGCTCTTTGATCTTTCCATAAAAAAGGGAGTGGTTACACTTTCAAATGCAAAGAATATCACTAATCACAAGGGTTATGATAATCAACCTTTCTTTCATCCATCAAAACCCCTTATATATTATGCTTCATTTGATGACAGTGGCAGGAGTAATATCAAAACCTATAATCATCAAACAGCAACAACTTATTACTTAACTGTAACAAGAGAACGGGAATATTCACCAACTGTTACACCTGAGGGAGCTTTTATTTCCTGCATTATTCAAAGGGATAATGGTGAGCAGAATTTAGGACAATACCCCATCAATGGCGGTGTAGCAAAAGTGCTTATTAAAGATCTTATCATCGGCTATCATGCATGGGTAACAAAAGATCAGTTATTAATGTTTGTTTTGGGCGACAGTACTAAACCAAACGCACTTCATTATTATAATATCAAAACAGGAACAGATACAATACTTGCAAATAATATTGGCCGGAGTTTGCATAAGATTCCCAGCACCAACGCTATGAGTTTTATTCAACAGGTAACAGGAAAAGAATCACTTGTTCAAAAGTTTGATCCTGCATTATTAACCATTATTACCATCTGCACTGCTTTGCCGGGTCAGGATCATTTAACATGGCTTAACGATCATATGCTCATTCAAAGTGATGGGAAGGCTTTATTTGTAAATGATATTGCTTCAAATAAAGGATGGCAACCTGTTATCATGAAAGGCGATTTGTCATTGATCAAAGGCATTAGCCGGTTGGCAGTGAACCCAAAGACTTCAAAAATTGCTGTGGTAGTTAGTGAATAGAATATGGCTTCACAATTCGTATAAGAATTTTAAAGATAGGTTTCTACCCCTTTGAATTTAGTTTTGAATAGTTTAATTTGCAAGGGCATTACTCAAAACTAACAATAAATTGAATCTATTATTGCATTTCACAAAACTTGCCGCATATACATTTATTACATGCACGCTAACATTATCTATTCAAGGGCAGGGAAAAATTATGGGTAAATTACAGGCACAGGAACAAAAGGTCGTTGCAATCAACGGCGCCTCTGTATTATTACTCAAAGCTTCAGATTCATCCCTGCTGAAAGGAAATATTAGTAATTCAACAGGAAAATTTTCATTCGATAATATTCCCAAAGGCAAGTATCTGCTCCACTGCAGCCATACAGGTTATACAGATATGTATATTAATATCCCCGATTATTCGACAGATATAGATCTTGGAGTCATTACACTTTTGCCTTTAGCTGAAAATTTAAAAACCGTTTTAGTAACCGGTAAACGGCCAATGTTTGAGCAAAAGATCGATCGGATGGTGATTAATGTAAAGAACAGTGCTACGAGTGCAGGAGGAACAGTTTTGGATGTACTTGAAAAATCGCCTGGCGTAATAGTAAACAGGGGTAACGGTGCAGTATCGCTCAATGGAAAGGAAGGGGTAATGGTGATGATTAATGGTAAGTTAAGCTACATTCCGCAGGATGCTATTCTACAAATGCTTAATGGTATCAATGCTTCCAATGTTGAACGAATTGAAATTATTACAGTGCCTCCGGCGAAATTTGATGCAGGTGGCAATGCTGGTTATATCAATATTGTATTACTGAACAATCCTGATGAGGGATTTAATGGTTCCTATTCACTTAGTATGGCTGTGTATAAAGGAACCTTTCCTACAGCCAGTACTAATTTTAACTACAGGAAAAAGAAAATGAATTTATATGGCGGATATTCATTTTCAAAAAACCAGCAGTTGCAGCGATTTGAAAATTACAGGAAAGTGTTAAAAAACGGGATGATAAATGAGAACAGTGTTGTTAGTGAGCGTGATCCTTTTCAACGCAATCATAACGCAAGATTGGGTGTAGATTATAATATAGGGAAACGCACTATTCTTGGAGCTTTGGTTTCAGGATATGATAACAAGTGGTCAATGACGGCAGTAAACAAGGCTGTTTACTCAACGGATTATTCTGTTGATACAATGGTTCTTATTCATAATTCAGAGATCAATCACTGGAAGAATTTAATGAGCAATATTAATTTGCAGCATAATGCAAAATCGGGGGTTGAATTTACAATTAATGCTGATTATCTTTTATATCACAATGCCAACCCAACAAATTACTTAAATGAGTATTATAACAGAAGCGGCAGTTTGCTTTTAACTGAACAAACAAGCAGCGGCAAAAAGACCGTGATCAATATGTTTGTTGGTCAGTTTGATTATTCAAAAAAGTTCAATGAAAAAACAGCTCTTCAATGGGGTGCCAAATATGTTTCTTCAAGATTTACAAATGATGTGTTGGTAGCAAAGTTGGTGCAAAACAAGTGGGAGCCTGACCCTCGTTTTACTGCTTATTATTTTCTGAAGGAAAGTATTGGAGCACTCTATATGTCTGTTGATAAAAAGATCAATGCAAAAACGGAAATGAAAGCCGGGCTTCGGTTTGAATACACACAATCGAATCTTGGAAGTGAAACAAAACCAAATATTGTTGACCGGAAATATGGGAATCTGTTTCCAACATTTTATATCAATCACAGGTTGAATGATAATAATGCCATTAATTTCAGTTACAACCGGCGCATCAACCGGCCTACTTTTAATCAGTTGGCTCCCTTCCTGATCTTTTTTGATCCTAAAACATTTATATCCGGCAATCCTGCTGTACAACCTTCTATAACGGATGCAATAAAAATAGATTATTCAGTAAAGAAAATGATTTTCTCGGCCAGTTATTCTTATGAGAACAATTCTATCGCCCGATTTCATGTAGAAATAAACCCTGTTGATAACAGCCAGGTTACAATTGCGCAAAACCTTGATTATATGCAATTGTTTTTTGTTTCAGGAAGTTTTCCAATCAGAATTACATCCTGGTGGAGTTCCCAAATAAATATTTCCGGTAACTGGAATAAAATCAAAGGTCTTGTGAATAAACAAACTGCCGAGTTTTCACAAACTTTTGTCAATGTGAGCGGCGCTCAACAATTTACTTTACCCAAACAGTTTTCAATTGAGCTTTCAGGGTTTTACCAATCCAAGTCATTTGTATTTGGAGCAAATATTGTAAAGCCTTATGGAATATTGAATGGAGCGATACAAAAGAAATGGAAAGATAACAGCCAGTCTCTCACATTGGGTGTTGATAACATCTTTAACAGCTTTGTATTTAGAACATCGTTGGCAGTGCCAGGACAGAATATTGAAAGCACTGGCTATTTTTTATTTTCACAGCGCTGGTATAAAATAAGCTGGACACAACGTTTCGGGAATAAAATACTAAAAGATAAGCGTAACCGCAATACAGCCTCAGACGAAGAAAGAAAACGTATTGATTGATTTTGTTGGAAATAATGTTAATAGTTAGTGCAACCGGAATGAGTTTAGTTCAAACAAAATGCTTTACATTAGAACTGCCATATATTTTTTAACCCCAAACCAACTGTTATGAATTCAAAAAAGTTTCTCATCGGCGGATTAGCTGGTGGCGTTGTTTTCTTTCTTCTCGGCTGGCTTCTTTACGGTATGTTGCTTATGGATTTTATGATGCAACACAGTAACACCTCAACCGGAGCATTTCGTGCAGAAGCGGACATGATCTGGTGGGCAATGGTAGTAGGAAACCTTGTTATGGGATTTTTATTATCTTATGTTTTAAACAAAGCAAATGTAGCAGGAGCAATGGCCGGTGCCACAACAGGTGCTATTGTCATGCTGCTGATGGTAACTGCTATTGATTGCATCCTGTATGCCCAACTGAATTTGTGGGATACCACTGCGATGATTGTTGACATTTTAGTTTCAACTGTAATAGGCGCCATTGTTGGTGCTGTTATTGGATGGCTGAATGGAAGAAACAGTTAACCTATTTTTTCAATAGTCAGGAGTGAATATCTAATCACTTCTTAAAAAAGGGTTGGCATCGCCAACCCTTTCATATTTTCAAATTATGTAGTGTGGGTTATTTAATAAATTATTTTTTTGCTGCCGGGAACTTCCTGCTCTTTTCATCCAGTACTGTGATCTTCCCATTTTCAATTTTTACATCATCTACAACCGACATGGAATCTACTTTTCCATTCTTATTGGTATTGATCTGCTTGTACCATAAAGTTACCCATTCTTCTTTTTTGTCTTTAGAAATAACAGATTCATAATCACTCATCACAACTTTTACACTCGCCATATTTTTCCATCCTTCAGTAAACATAGCACGCAATGAATCTTTTGAAATTTTCTGGTCAAAGTAATCAAAGCTCCAAAAAACACTGTCTGCAAAAGCTGCTAATGCTCCTTCAACATCACCTGTTTCATAGGCTTTCAGCGATTTGAGCACCAGTGCAACATTTTTCATATCGCCACGATCCCAATTGTCGGGGCCATGACCACTGGGTAAATAAGCATAATCAATTTTTTCTTCTGTGGTAGCATCGGAGGTTTCTTTGGTTTCCTTTCTTTCTGTACTGTTATTACATCCAATAGCAAAGAGGGATGCAAAAACAATGAAAAGCATTTTTTTCATGTTGAAGTTGTTTTATATAATAAAAAAATCAGATGCCTGTTAAGGGTAAGAAGGGGTACTCAAAAGGATAAAGCAGGTGCGGAAGTGTTGAGAAAGATACTGTTTTTAATTTTAAAGGGGAAAAGTTAACTACAGAGAATCTGTGCAATAAAACAAGACTAAAACAAAGAAAGCTGCTGCTGACTGGTGTTTTTTCTTTTTACAATTTTCATAGTATCTCCCATAACCTGTATAACCGGTGTTTCTGCATATCGGGAGGCTATAACAATTTCTGTATTTCCTGCATGTTTGTTAAAAAGGTCCCGTACAAGTTCGGGGGTATTGTTGTTTTTTGAAAGATGAGATAAGATTAAATAACGTAGTGTAGAAGATCTGTGCTGATTAAAAAGCTCCAGTGCCTGAACATTAGACAAATGCCCCAGGCCATTAGTGATTCGCTGTTTGAGAAAATAGGGGTATCCACCATTTTTCAGCATTTCTTCGTCATAATTAGCTTCAAGAAAAGCAGCATGGCACTGATGAAAATGATGAATGAGTTGATCGCAGGCAATGCCAAGATCTGTAAAAATGCCCACTTTTACAGATGGAGATGAAACAATAAAACTATGCGGATCGGCTGCATCATGTTTTTTCTGAAATGAAGTGATAGAAAGTCCACCAATTTGAACAGGCTTGTTTGCCTGGAAGCGATAAATAAGTTCTTTCTCCAGTTTTATTCTTGAGTGTTTGTGTGTTGCTTCAGTAATGTAAACAGGCAACCTGTATTTTTTTGATAATGTTACAATGCCACTGATATGATCTGTATGTTCATGCGAAATAAAAACTGCTTTGAGTTTGTCCATAGCCAAACCTAAACGCTTCATTCGAATTTCGGTTTCACGACAGCTGATGCCGGCATCAATTAATACCGCTTCCTTATCGTTGCCGATATAATAGCAATTTCCATTGCTGCCTGAATTGAGTGAAGTAAAGTATAAAGACATGGTAAATGAATGAGCAAATTACTGTATCAGAAAAGTGAAACAAAAAATTTATGAGCAAAGTCAAAGCAAATTCCTGTTTATTCTTCCGGTTTTGATTCTTTTGGTTCCCTTTTGCTTCCTGCATATAATTCATATTCAAACAGTCTGCAATCAATGGTACTATTGTAAAACTCAATACGGCGTTTAGCTTTTAATCCTATTTTCTTTGCAAGCTCAAGATTACCGGTAAATACATAACCAAAGTATCCCCTGCATTTCTGTTTCATAAAATCCCCAATACGGCTATAGGTTTCTTCAAGTTCTGATATAGTTCCTAACCGATCACCATACTCCGGATTAATTATCATTACTCCGGGCACATCTTGCGGAACTTCTGTTAAAGCAAAATCGTAAATATCAAACTCAATCAGCTTCAGCACACCTGCAGCAATGGCATTTTTCTTTGCATTGTCAATTGCTTTGGCATCATGGTCTGTTGCAATAATGCGGAGTTGGGGTGTATCTATGATTTGTTCTTCAAGCAACGCATCTTCCTTTAAATAAACGGTTTCATCATAACCTTGTACATGCATGAATGCATAATTGGTTCTAAACAGCCCCGGTCTTCTATTGGTAGCAATCAATGCTGCTTCAATGGCCAAAGTACCTGAACCGCACATTGGATTGATAAAAGGTGAAACTCGATCCCAACCTGTAGCATAAATGGTTGCAGCAGCTAATCCTTCCAGCATGGGTGCCAGCCCGGGAATTTTCCTGTAACCATGCCGGGCCAATGAATCGCCTGATGTATCAATAAAAATTTCGGCATCTTCATTTTTCCAAAATAAGTGAATAACTGTTCCGGTCAATTCTGATCCTGTTGTTGGTCGTGTTCCTCGTTTATCCCGGAGCCGGTCAACAATAGCATCTTTTACCCGGAGGTTGGCGAACATGCTGTTATTGATGGTTGGATTGCTGACGTTGCTTGTAACTGAAAAATAGCCGGGGTCTGGTAAAATATTTTCCCAGGCATAATCCTTCAGGTGGTTATAAATCTCATCAGCATCAGTTGCGGTAAATTGTTGCAAACTGTATAATACCTGGCTGGCACAACGAAGATTGAGGTTGAGTTTAATGCAATCATTGATGGTACCTGTAAGTTTTACACCCGTTACAAACGTTTCATCAACTGCAAAGCCCAACTCAAGCACTTCTTTTTCAAGATAGGGAGCAATGCGTTTGTGGCAGGTAATGATAATGCTGGAACTGGAAGTAAATAAATTCATAAAGTGGATAAAGGTAAAAGCTTCAGCAGAGGAATTTAGAAAAATATATGATCCGGCTGTTTTGATGCAAAATCAGA
>JBKJNM010000050.1:0-10074 GCA_046593655.1 Lacibacter sp.
TTACAACAACACTTGCATAAGACAATGGCTATTGCCGGGGAGCATCCTTATCTTAACCTGGCTGATGAGCTTGAGTTCTTCAGGGTATAAATATTCTTATAATATATATTATGTTAAATAGCCGCACGGGTCTGCATAAAAGAAAAAAGCCCCCGCACTCGTGGGGACTACTACCTTGTTTATTATATTCATTCACTCAAATAATCAAAACACTCTATTATGGAAATTCTTTACAGCAAAGAAAACGCACAGAAGATTTATGAATTTTACAAAGAAAGCATTATCGGCTTGCCAATTGAGAAAAGTACAATGGCAAAAATTACCCACTTAAAAATTGAAGATTATACCAATGGTATGTTTAGGGTCTTTGCGGTAGCAAACTATAAAGGCCAATTAATAAAAGATGATGCTGAAAAATCAGCTAAACTAAACAATTTACCTCTTCAAGATAAGATTCTAAAAGACTAAGGTCAATTATTCCATCTTTATCAATACAATCGCATGGCATATACCCTGTAAGAGTATAGTTATCTATAATTTCTTTTGGCGTAGCCAAGCCTTGCGGCTTAATTCCTTCCATGTTTTTTCTTTTTTGCAGCCCAGCCATCCGTTTAATAGTTGTACAAAAAACTTACAACTATTAAACCACAATGCCCGTAGCTAAGTAACATAATGTAGTGTTATCAGCACTTCGCTTCCGCTTTTTCATACTTGCCACATGGTAGCACTCAAAACTTCAGCTACGTCCTTATAACAAATTATTATGTTAAGCAGCCCTTTACACAAAACAAAACAAGCCTACGCACTCGTGAGAACTACTCCCATCACAATTAAACAATAACACCCATGATTAAGTTATCCAAAGTAATAGCCAACGACTTAAACCAAATTGCTGCCACATTAATTGAAGAAAATCAACAGCACTCCGATGGGTTTAATTTAGATTGGTTTAAAAGAAACAGAAGGCCTGATTTGAAAGAATCATATCTCAATTACCTGTTAGTTATAATACAACATTACAACCAAAAGCATAGTGCAGAATTTATAAATATTGAAGATGGAGTGAACCTAAATAAAACAGCATCAACCTCCTATTTTTTAAAGCAAGGCGGATACGTTGCCATTTATGATAAGGAAGAAAGTGAGGAAGATAAAAGTAATCTTGAATTGCAACAGTTGAAAACAAATGTAATGTTGCTTGTAAGCCAACTTGCAGATTATGATAAATTTAAGAAGATGACTAAATGTAGCCTAGTCGTATCAATCTTAGCACTATTGTCGTCAGCGATAGTAATATGGATAGAATTGAGAAAATAAATGTCAAGTAAATAGTTCGCTTTAATTGAGCCATATCGTAAGGCACGCCTATCGGCGTATTCCCTTCCCTTTTGTTTTCTTTTGTGTAGCCTTCCGAAATGGATTTGTATCCAAAAAATTTACAAATCCATTTCCACAAACCTACCTGCTTAAACATAATATACAGTTATCAAATTTTTTCGCATTAAATAAATCCAATGCATGGGGGAAAGATTTTTATTGCCAACACACAAGCCCGGCATAATAAAAATCTTTCCCCCATGCAAAGTCAAAATTTAATGCGAAAAAACCTTATAACAAACCATTATGTTAAACAGCCGCACCCGCTTCAGCGGGTTGGGAAAAGAAATGATTGGGAACAGTATAATTAAATAAAACAACATGGATAACTTAACTACTTACGAAAATGACAAAGATTTTAATTTGCTTATATCTAATGATATAACAGCAGATAAATTACTTGAATTTATGTTTAAGAAAAAAGGCAAAGTAAATGTTACAAACTTTGCTTACTTAGCTGCAAAAAGGAAAATAGATACAACTAATTTGTTTTTACAGCTTGCATCTGAAGGTAAAATAAAATTGATTGGAAGCCATGCTGCGAGAATTACATTAAAGGCGAGATGGGAAAAATTTAGAGATAGTGATAATATGAAATGGGCTATTGCTGCAATAGGTATTCTTTTAGCATTTTTAGCATTGCGATAATTAATAGCATAATTGACGTAAAAGATAAAACATCAAAAGGAGGTTTTGTATGATTTGTATCACTATGTTTCATATACTACTTCATTTCTTTTTCCTGCATCCCCCTTGCGCTTATCCTGCCCCGCATGAATCGTATTAACAAACTTACGATTCATGCTACACAGCCCCGTAGCTGAATAACATAACGTAGTGTTATCAGCATTCGCCGCCCTCTTTCGCATACTCCTAACCAATGTGGGGAAGGCAAAAGCAGCTAACACACGAAACCTTGCCATTGCTTTTGCCTTCCCCACATTGGAAAGTCATAAGCTGGCATAAATACAAATAGCCATCATAAGAATTGCGGCGAATCCTTATAACAAATTTTTATGTTAAGCAGCAGTTAGACAATTTATTTTTCACATTTGCTGCTTCTCTATGATGAACGGAATGATCGTATCTAATTCCAGTCCGGCCCTGTTCATTGCATCCATTATCTCTTCCCTGTTTACATTCGCAGCAAAACTTTTTTCTTTTAATCGTTTCTTCACTCCTTTCAATTCCATACCAGCATAACCTTCCGGGCGCATTAAGGAATATGCATGAATTAAACCGCTTAATTCATCAAATGCAAATAACATCTTATCCATCTTCGTTTCAGGTTCTACTCCAAAATGATTGGGCCCATGGCTGGCAATAGCCCGGATGATCTCCGGATCAATATTTCTGGCTTCGAGTTCTTCAATGATCTTTTTGCAATGCTGTTCGGGCCACTGATCCCAATCTGCATCGTGCAGCAAACCTGCCATTTCCCAGTGCCATTGACCGGCTTCATCTAAACCTTCCTGTTCAGCAGCCCAGCATTTCATTAAATGAGCAACCTGTTTCATATGCAGTTGCAGGCGTTCATTTTTTACCCAATCATTCAATAATTGAGTGGCTTCTTCTTTGCTTAATACATTCCCTGCATTTTCAGGATTGCCGAACACTGACCGGTTTAGTAATAAAGACATTGTTTTTTCTTTCTTTAAATGTAAAGAAAAAGGCTATCTAAACAGATAGCCTTTTTCAATTAAGTTTAGTTGAATTACTGATTCAACACATCATATTTTTTCTGGTATGCTTTTTCTTTTTCAGTATTACCAAGAAAACGATGAGCATCGGTTAACAGGTACAAACTTGTTTTGTATTCATTCTTTGTACGTTTATCTTTCATTTGATCTGCTGTCATTGCTTCATAAATACCCAAAGCCAATTCAAGTTGCGGAATGGCTTCCTTCATCCGGTCTTCCATTTTCTTTTTTAATTCTGTCTTCTTTTGAGTGTCTGCAGGAGTTGTTCCCTTGGTTAATTTTAATTCATCCTGGATGGCAGCAGCCTCATTAAAATAAGTTTTACCTAATAATAAATAAGCATCGGGTTGTTTTGAATTTGTAGCGATAGCTGCTTTTAATTGCGAAACAATCTTTTCAAAATAAGCAACCTTTTCACCGGCTGGTGTTTTTTGCTCCATATACAACCAGTTAAAAATTTCGGCTGCATAATCATAACGCATTTCATAATCCGTTGGTTCCTTATCGATTACTACTTCGTATTGCTTAAATAAATCAGGACCTACACCTTTTTTCTTGGCTTTATCAAGATCCAGTTTGTCGTAGTAAGTATCATTAGGATAAAGCTTGCGACCCAATGCTGCATATTTCTGTGCATTGGCTTCATCTTTTTTATTATCGTAATGATAAGTTACATACCGATAGCAAACATCAAAACCTTCTCCACCAATTCCTGCATCACAAATCTTTTGAAAGTAAGCGATGGCTTCATCCATTTTTTCAACCTGCATGGCAGAAGCGCCTGCATAATAATAAAGGATGGTATCCACTTCGCTTAAAGCCCATTTGTTCTTATAAATAAAGCGCCCAACCTGATCGGCTTGCTTATATCGTGCCAGAGCGTTTGCATAATCCTTATCATTATAGAATTTGTTGCCCTCTTTTTGTAATTCAAGATAATTATCAAAAACAGGATAGCTCCGTAAGGCCATAAATGCTTCAGCCTGTTTTGGATCTAATTCCATTGCTTTCTGGTAAGCTTCATAAGATTGCATCCACGCATCTGGAGTACCTGCTTTCAGATTGGCATCTTTCGCAACCTCACGATAAATAAGTCCTTTGTAATACCAGGCTTCCCAGTTCTTCTGCTCTTTTTCATTGACCAGGGTAAGATCAATGGATTCTTTCGATTTAACCCAGTCCTTCTTATCGAAAAAGCCACGTACTTTTTTCATGTCCTGGGCTGATATAGCCAGGCAAAACATTACAGCAATCGCTGAGAAAAGAAATTTTTTCATTGTTCCTTTTTATTTGATAAATATTACTTTTTACAATTGACTATCAGGTGCTTCAGGGGTAATTGGTGTAGCTGGTGTTTCTATAATTTCTATTGTTTCATCCTCATCATCATTGCTGTCATCCAATCTTGTAATGGCAGCTATTTCATCGCCTTCATCTACCCTTATCAATTTAACACCCTGTGTTGCTCTTCCCTGCTCACTGATCTGGTTCATTTTCATACGAATGGTAACGCCACTTTTACAACTGATCATGAGGTCTTCTTTTTCCGTTACTTCAAGCAAACCAACCAAGGCTCCTGTTTTTTCAGTTACATTGATGGTTTTCACACCTTTTCCTCCCCTGTTGGTCATACGGTATTCTTCAAATGCCGTACGTTTTCCATATCCTTTTTCACTCACTACCAGTACTGTTCTTGAGGTATCGTCCTTGTTTACACAAATCATACCAACCACTTCATCTTTCTCATTGTTCACTTCAATTCCTGCAACACCAATAGCACCACGACCTGTAGGTCTTACTTTGGCTTCAGGAAAGCGGATTGCACGGCCACTCTTTACAGCCATCATGATCTCACTATTCCCGTCGGTCATTTTAGCTTCCAGTAACTGATCCCCTTCAATGATGTTAATAGCATTCACTCCGGTTGCACGGCGTCTGCTAAAATCTTCCAAAAGTGTTTTTTTAATGATGCCTTTCCTTGTACAAAGTACAATGTAATGATTCTTTACAAATTCTTCATCGTCCAGGTTTTTTACATCAATGATGGCTCTAACCTTATCATCGGGCGGTAACTGCATGAGGTTTTGAATAGCACGACCCTTGCTTGTTTTATCGCCTTCCGGAATTTCATAACTCTTGAGCCAGTAACATCTTCCTTTTTCTGTAAAGAACAATAAGGTATGATGGGTTGATGCAACAAAGAGATGTTCTACATAATCTTCTTCTCTTGTTTTACTTCCGATTGCGCCACGGCCACCACGTCGTTGCTGACGGTATTCTGATGCCGATGTACGTTTGATATAACCATGATGTGAAATGGTAATCACTACATCTTCTTCTTTGATGAGGTCTTCAATACGTACTTCATCATCTAAATAAGTGATCTCTGTTTTACGTCCATCGCCGAATCTTGTTTTGATCTCCAGCAATTCTGTTTTGATCAGTTCAAAGCGCATGGTTTCGTTACTCAGCAATTCATTTAAATGAGCAATGATTTTCATCAGTTCATCATACTCATTTTTGATCTTATCCCTTTCCATGCCGGTTAAGCGTTGCAAACGCAGTTCCAGTATGGCTTTGGCTTGTATCTCATCCAATCCCCAACCTGCATTGATTAAGTTTTCTTTTGCTACATCAGGTGTTGGTGAATTACGGATCAGTTTAATTACTTCATCTAAATGATCGAGTGCAATAAGGTATCCCTGTAAGATATGTGCACGTTCCTGTGCTTTTCTTAATTCAAATTTTGCACGACGAATCACTACTTCATGACGGAAATCTACAAACTCTGCAATGAGATCTTTTAAGTTCAAAGTTTTTGGCCGGCCTTTTACCAACGCCACATTATTGATACCGTATGAAGTTTGAAGCTCCGTGAATTTATATAACTGGTTAACGATGACGTTGGCAACTGCATCACGCTTGAGATCGATCACAATCCGTGTTCCTTCTTTCTGGTTACTCTCATTGTTAACGTGAACAATCCCTTCAATTACTTTTCCATTTACTAATTGACCGATCTTGTCGGTTAATGCATCACGGTTTACCTGGTATGGAACTTCTGTAATAATGATCTGCTCCCTGCCACTTGTTTTTGTTTCGATGGTTAATTTGCCACGCAACACTACCCTGCCTCTTCCAAAATGATAGCCTGCTTTAATGCCTTCCATTCCGTAAATAGTTCCGGCTGTTGGAAAATCCGGAGCCTTTACATATTTCATCAACTCTTCAATCGTAATTTCTTTATTGTCGATATATGCAATACAACCATCAATGGCCTCGCTGAGGTTATGCGGCATCATGTTGGTGGCCATACCTACAGCAATACCACTGGAGCCGTTGATTAATAAAAGCGGGATTCTGGCTGGTAATACAGAAGGTTCTCTTTCTGATTCATCAAAGTTGGGTTGAAAGTCAACGGTTTCTTTGTCGATGTCTTCCATCATACTTTCGGTTAACCGTTCCATACGAACTTCCGTATAACGCATAGCTGCAGGGCCATCGCCATCCTGGTTCCCAAAATTACCTTGTCCATCAACCAGCGTATAACGCATACTCCACTCCTGGGCCATACGAACCATTGCATCGTATACAGAACTATCGCCATGCGGATGATACTTACCTAATACCTCACCCACTATTCTTGCACTTTTTTTGTAGGATTTGTTGTATTGCAAACCCAGTTCATTCATAGCGAATAAAATACGACGGTGTACAGGTTTTAATCCATCTCTTATATCGGGCAAAGCACGACCAACAATCACCGACATTGAATAGTCGATGTAGGCCGTTTTCATTTGTTCTTCAATATTTACGGGGATGATTCTGCCGTTGTTATCCTGACTGTTATCCATTGTATTTCTGGTTTGATCCTTACTTTAAAATAAGGCTGCCAAAGATACCTAAATGCAAGGGGATAAAAGCATAAAAACAGCCTTTCTTTTGGCTGTTTTTCAACAAATTAAAACGGTTTGTGGAAAAGAAAAAAATCGATGAAATAAACCATCCGATTCGACTATTGTACATTAGTTGGACAACCCATTTTTGATTTGCGTTTTCCACCGCCCCCAAATCCTTTGGCTTTACTATTAAATCCATTTCCACCAGTTAGATGATATGTAAGGGTGATTCCTAAAAAGTAGTAATTGTCTTTATATTTTGACCCGCCTCTTTTTTCAAGATCAACCGGGTATGGGTCAGTACCATGTCCTGCTAATTCAGGAGTTCGATAAGACATTTGAACGGCCAATGGTCCACGCTCAGCCAATAACGCATTTTGGTCAACATAAGAACGGCTCACATCATCCATGTAATCAGTAAAGGTTTTACGGTAACCAAATTCGGCACCTATATCAATACGATCGGTTAAAACCATTCTCACACCTAAACCAAATGGCACAGCAAACTGTAATAAATTATATGGATTACGATCAGGATATGTACTCAAACCCTGGCCTTCAGTTGAAAGAGGTTGTAAATAGATTTTGTTGCCTGTTGTATCAAAGGCATAAGGATTATGCCTGAAGGCTGCTATTGCTCCAAAGATATAAGGAGAGAAGACCTTGTCATCCATGCCCAAAAAATGATATTCAGCTCCTGCATGTAATTCCCAGATATTGGTTGCAAAGCTTAGATTACGGATTTGGTTTTGGGGATTTTTCTGCAACCGATCCGCTGCCTGCACATTTGCAAAATGCAAGCCACCACGCAACATGATCTTTGGATTGAGATCATAACTCAACCAGGCTCCTAATGCATAACGGGCTTGCTGAAAAGTGAAGGTTCTTGACTGCAGGTCGCCATTGTAATTGGCCATCCCACCAAACAAATTTAAACGAAGATCCTGGGCTGATAAATGTAGGAGAGAAATAACCGCAAAGCAGAATAGATAAAGTTTTTTGCGCATGTTAAAGTATTTAACAAAAATAAAGCCAGTCTTGTGTATGGGGAGGATATTGAGTGAATGTTGAAAGTACAAACTTAAGTATTATAACTATATCAGGATAATGACTTCTTATACTCATCATAAAAGTTCATTAAAAATCTTTAACCTTGCTGCTTAACGTTTTAATTATGACTACAGATAACGGTCAGTATTATCCTTCTTACCTGCAATTGGAAAAAATTCTTGATAGCCAGCGCCCCTTAAGCTTTGAAGCAGGACAATCACCGGCGCATGATGAAATGCTTTTTATCATCATTCACCAGGCTTATGAATTATGGTTTAAACAAATCCTTTTTGAACTGGAGTTTGTAAAAAAAGTATTCGGCAAGGAACAAGTTGATGATAACAGTGAAGACCTGAATTTATGCCGTCACCGGTTGAAACGTGTTACAAGAATTCTTGAATTGTTGAATCAGCAGGTAACGGTATTGGATACCATGACACCACTCGACTTTCTAGAATTCAGAAACCTCCTCACTCCTGCTTCGGGATTTCAAAGTAAACAGTTTCGTTTGATTGAAGCAACACTGGGACTTAAAATGGACAAGCGTCATCAGCACGCCTATTATAAACGAACCAATGAAGGAGGCTTTGAAGAAAAAGATTTTAATGAGATCAATTCTATTGAAAATTCATTCACAATTCTGCAGCTTATTAATCAGTGGCTTGAGCGGATGCCTTTCTTCGATGAAAAATACTGGAAGAGTTATACTGCACAATTTCCTGCAACAAATGAACATGCTTTCTGGAGCGATTACCGTACACTGTACATGCAAAGTTTAACCGAAAGAGAACAACATAAACTGGCAGACTTTGATGGGCACTTTATTGAACAGAAAAATGAAGAAGGTTCGTTTAGCGATGCTGCGATGAGGAGTGCATTATTTATTATGCTGTACAGAGACTTTCCTGTGTTTCAAACTTCTTTCCAGATATTAGACACATTAATTGAAATTGATCATTGGCTGGCTGGCTGGCGGCATAAACATTTCGTCATGGTGAGACGTATGATTGGCATGCGAGTGGGCACGGGTAATACAACCGGTGCAGGATATTTAGAAGGTGCCGTGCAACAGCATTATATCTTTAAGGATCTTGCGTCCCTTTCAACTTATTTAATTGAACGGAGAAAGTTGCCGAAGTTGCCGGATGAGTTGATTAAGGCTTTGGGATTTATGTAAAAAAAAAGAGGCGACACCTTTCAAAAAGGTGTCACCTCTTTTTCTACTCTTAGCTCAATAACTATAAACTATGTATCCCCATGGAGCTAAAGAAAAATTTTGTCCATCAGATAATTTTTCCTGCTTACCTGCGAATACATTCTGTGGCTCTCCTGCAATCTGTTCTTTTAAAGTAAACGTTTGTGGTTTGTTTGATAAATTCAATAGCACCAACACTTTCTTCTTTCCCTTTTCTCTTGTATAAGCATACACCGCATCATCATTACTGGACTGGAGTTTGGTATAGGAAGCATCAATGGATAAAGCAGGTGTGCTCTTTCTTAACATCAATAATGTTTTATAAAACCCAGCCCGTTGGTATTTTCCAAAACTGATCGTGTCTTTATAAAAAAATGAAACGGAATCAAGAAAAGGTTCTTCTTGTCCGCTATAAATCAAGGGCAATGTATTTTTCCATGTTTGTGACAATACAGCAAAGGGTGCATGTACTTCGCCCGGCATGGTTGCATAGTCTGCCTTGTTCCAGCTGTTCTCATCATGATTGCTGGTGAAATACATTTTGGCATAATTGGATGGATAACTTTCATCGAGATGCCTGATGACTGTATCCAATACCCTTGCGCTTGCTTCCCCCATAGCTACTTTTTTCATTTTTGCAAAACCATCCCAACCGTAACTGGCGTGGAAACCGGCATCATGCAACCAGGCAACATCGCCTTCGGCCAGCATAAAAATATCGGGCTTTATTTTTTTCAGTTCAAGGATACAATGCTGCCAGAAACTGCGTGGTACTTCACCTGCCACATCGCAACGAAAACCATCAATCTTTGTTTCAGTTAACCAGAACTTCATAGCGTTGATCATACTATCA
>JBKJNM010000120.1:0-13085 GCA_046593655.1 Lacibacter sp.
GTTACAAACAAAAATCCATCATGATCATATTCGCAGATATCACCTGTTTTTAAATAACCTTCTTCATCAAACAACTCAGCCGTTAACTCAGGTTCTTTGTAATAACCTTTTGTGTTGGCAGCACTTTTTACTCTTAGCTCACCTTCTTCAGTAATTTTTACCTGCAATCCTGCAAAAGGCTTTCCCACAGAACCATGCCTGAATTCATAAGGCCGTTCAAAATGTGCATATACACAATCTTCTGTCATGCCAAGGGCCTGTACAATTTTAATATCCAGCCTGGCAAACCATTTCAGCAACTCCACAGAAATGGGAGCAGAAGCACTGTAAATATGTGTAGCTCTTGACAGACCTAATTTCTTTTGAATACTTTTTTTAATGATGCCGCTAATCATTGGAATGGATAAGAGCAGGTTTAATTTTTTCTGAGGTATTTTTTTCAATACGCCTTCCCTGAACTTTCCCCAAAGTCTTGGCACAGCAAAGAAAATATGCGGCTGTACTTCTGCTACATTTTTTGCAAACGTATCAATCGATTCAGCAAAAGAAATAACACATGCATTGTAGATGCCGTTCATTTCAATACCAATGCGTTCAGCAATATGACTGAGTGGTAAATACGAAAGCAAAAAAGTTCGTTTAACTAATCGTAACTCTTTGGTAGCAGCATGCATGACTGTATCAAAATTTCCTGCGGTATGAATGACTCCTTTTGGTTTGCCTGTTGTTCCCGAGGTATAAATAATGGTGAGAATCTCATCACGGCTCCAGTTATATACTTCCTGCAATGGAGCTGATTGTGTAATAAGTTCACTCCAGTTGTGTTGTTCTTTTCTTCCATAGGAATCAAATGCAATACGGGTAAGGTTTGCAGGAATCCCCGCTTCCTGTGAAACAAAGTCATCGAGCTTGCCGATGAAGATGGCTTTTGCATCGCTGTGTTCAAGAATAGGTTGAATAGATGCAGCAGTCAAGGTTGGATAGATAGGAATAGAAACACAGCCTGCCATCATAATAGCAATGTCTGCCATCATCCAATGTGCACAGTTTTTTGATAAGATGGCGATATGACTTCTTTCCGGAAGATTGAGTGCTTTGATTGATGTTGCTATTCTTCTGCATTCATCTCCGGCTTGTTTCCATGTCCATGTTGTATATACTCCATTGAACGGCTGTCGAAGAAAAATTTCGTTTGCAAATTCCTGTTCATTGTTTAAAAACTGGTAGAGTGGAGTAGAGTTGAACATGGCAATCAGTTTGGGAAATCTAAATCTAATGAAAATAATGCGGCGGTAGCCAAACGATGGGGTATAAAGTTTGCGATTTCCGCATTCAGATTATTTCATGCAAAGCAAACACACAAAATAAAATACCAACAATTTTTTGGCGAAGGCTACAGGATGATTCTTTACGACAGCTTCTTATTGTTTGATGAAACGCAGTTGTTGCTGTTCGCCTTTGTTATTGCTTGCCTGTAATACGTACTGACCAGAAGGTAAGCCTTGCAAGTTTAGTTGCACTTGGTTAGTTCCTGCGATTATTTTTTCTTGCAAAACCGTATAACGTTTGCCGCTGATATCGGTAATTGTAAGTTGCAACCTGTCTGTTTCAGCTGATGAAATACTTAGTACTGCAGTTGATTGCACCAGCGATGGTAATAATGCATTCAACGCAAATCCTTTGCTTGCGTTAATGACTGCAACAATGAACGAGTTAACTGATGTATTGGCAGGTGTAGTAAGTTTAATGCGGTAATAATTTGTTCCTTCACGACGTTGCAGATCGGTATAATCAAAAGGTTCTGCACAACGGATCTGGTTGGCAGTAAAGCTATGCAGTACAGTAAAGGTTTTATTATCGGAGGAATGTTGTACTTCAAATGCTGCAAAATCTGATGTGCATGGGGCTAACCAACGTAGCACATTGTACTGATTTGTTTTTTGGGCCTGAAAAAATTTCAGTTCTATAGGGAAAACAAGAAACGGATCATTCGCCTGCGCAAAGCCGGTTGTTCCTGCAATTAGTAAAAGAAATGAAAGGAACCATGTTCTCATGTGCTTTATTTATAAGTTAAAGATAGGAAAGGATTGTGAGGAATGAAAGTCGGGGAGATGACATATACCAACCCATTTCAGTCATTTTTCTGTGTAACAATCGGCCGCCCCTCCAGGTAGGGGATAAACAGATTGAGTTATGCAGAAAGCAGAAAAAAGATGCAGCTCGTTATTCACCACTCACCACTCAGCATCTTTACCACCTTCCAACAATCTTAAAATTCACCAGCCTTGGAGTTAAACGGTTGGGAATAGAAAAGATAGTATTGCTGAAATCTTTAATGAGCAGATAAGAAATGGTATTGGGCCGGTCAATCACATTAAATACTTCTAAGCTTGCCCAAATATTATTGAAGCCCCTGAAAGGGTTGCGGCTCCTGCGTTTGCTGCGTTCTGCATCCAATAACAAAGCACTGAATCCAAAATCAACACGGATATATGGATCAATGGTTAATGCATTGCGGTACTTCACACTGTTGGGAATATTGTACGGAAGATTGGTGCCATACAATAAGTTCATGGAGAATTTAAAATTCTTATTCGTGGCTAAATAATCCTGGTAAAACATGCCAATCGTTAAGAAACGATCTGTTGGCCGCCTGATCCATCCGCCTTGTACCAAGGTACTGTCAATGGGTTTATTGGAAGAATCCAATTTATAATTATACCATTGATCATTGTCTAAATTTTCTCTTGTACGCATGAAGCCAATACTTACCCAGCTTTCTGCATCTTTCACCAGCTCACCAAACAACCTTGCTTCAATACCTGTTGCATAAGCTTTGGCACTGTTGCTGCCAAAGTAACGGATACGCACATTGTCCACATCATAAGGCACCACATCATACATGTGTTTGTAATAGGCTTCGGCTTGTAATTTAAACGGACGTCCGCCCCAACCTTTGAAATTATAATCAATACCTGCCACTGCCTGCCAGCTTTTTTGGGCACGTACATTTTTATTCACCGTTCCATCATAACTGCGCAGCTCACGGTAAAACGGTGGCTGATGATAAGCGCCTGCTGATGTACGGATGATGATATCTTTTTTCCATTTTGGTTTAAATGCAAACTGAATTCTTGGTTGCAGCAGCACTTCATTATTAAGTGTATTGTAATTGTAACGCACACCTACCTGTAAAGTCATATTGAGTGAATCATTCAAAATAAAATTATCCTGCACATATCCATGTGTGCGGAAGAAAGTAAAATCGGAACTTGATTTGATCACTTTGCTTAACTGCAATTGACTGGGATCGAACGGTAATGTATAACCGGCACTGTCCTGCAGTTCCCATTCATTTAATTTATCATCGATGGTTTGGCGTTCGAGGCTATGTCCCCATTGAATAAAATGTCTTCCTTTTTCAAGACTACCTTTATGTGTAGCGTTTTGTATCTGTATGTTGAGACGGTTGCGTGCAAAATTCTGAAACACACCTGCACCCAGCGGATTAACAATTAAACCAAAACTTGCACGGCTACGGTCGAAATCCCGTTCGCCAAATAAATAAGCTCCCTGTATATCAAATGATTCTTCTTCTTTGTTGCTGAACTGGTTCAGCATCCATTTCAATTTCAGATTTTTTCCTGGTTGATAGTTAGTGGCAATGCCAAACATATTGGTACTGTACTGATCCCGTTCACCACCGGCAAAATAAATATCCAACCCGAGATTGGCTGTAAAAAAAGGAGAGAAGACAGAAGCCGTTTGACTGCTGAATTCAGGATTGAGTTTGAATTGTGTTTTTGAAATATTAGTCATGGCTTCAAACATCCATTTGGTATTGGGTTGCCATGTGATATATCCCTGCAGATCCTTACTGGATGGAACATAATTGCCTTTTGTTTGCTGACTGCTTAATAAATTCTGGTTGCTCCGGTTTCTTGCACCAATTACAAAACTTACTTTGTCATTTTTAGTTGCGCCTTCAAAATGCAAACCTTGCTCCAGCAAAGAAATATAAGCAGAGCCTCCAAATGCTTTTGGCCGTTTGTATTGTATGTCCAATACACTGCTCATCTTATCACCAAACCTTGATTGAAAACCACCGTTGTAAAATGTAAGCGTACGCACCATTTCAGGATTGATAAAACTCAAACCTTCCTGTTGACCCTGTCTTACGAGGTATGGGCGAAACACTTCAAAATCGTTTACATAAATTAAGTTCTCATCATAATTACCACCACGAACGGAATATTGCGAAGTGAGTTCATTATTACTTCCTACGAATATTTTGATCAATGCTTCCACACCTCCTGTTGCTGATGGAAGTGCCAATGCATTTTTAGGATTGATGCGGTAAGAAGAAGATTCAGTCCGAATGCGGTCATCTTTCACCGTTACTTCCTGTAATTCCGTTACACCTTTTTCCAAACGAAGCACAATTCGTTCTTCTTCATTTTCATTTAAAAAGAAGTTACGTTGTTCAGAACGATAAGAGCTGTACGTGAAAATGAGGGCAAAGGCTTTGTCTGCAGGAACTTTTATTTTAAATACACCTGAATCATTTGTAGTAACACCTGCGCTGCGGCCAAGAATAACGATGGAAACTTTACCTAAAGGCTGTTCATTTTCATCCAGCACTTTACCCGTTACGGTTGCAGATTTCTTTTGTGCAAAAGAAACGGCAGATACCAACAGGAGCAGAATAAGGAAGCAGATTTTGGTTGCCTTCATGGGAGATAAAACTAAACCTTTCTTGTAAAACGGAAATACGTTGATAATATTTTTTTAAAAAAAGAAATAGCAGTAATTGGCCTTGTTACTTTCTGAGGTATAATTTATCGTAACGGATCGTTGTTTGCAAAGAGTTGATCTTACAGGATTGAATGCTGTTGCCGCACATAATCTTATTAAGTCCTTTTCTTCCTTCGATCTGCGGTTCATTCATTTCTGAAATGAAAAATACAGCATTTGATTGGGGAATGCTGATCATGTAATCAAAGTTGCTTAATAAATTTGTAGAACTGATTGTTGATGTTATTTTTAGCGTATCATTATTCAATTTGAAACGGGTAACAGTGCTGTCAATCAGCAGGCTGTCAATCTGTGTAGTAAACCCAGTACTTTTTTTGTATCT
Source organism: Lacibacter sp. (assembly GCA_046593655.1). Classification (GTDB taxonomy): domain Bacteria; phylum Bacteroidota; class Bacteroidia; order Chitinophagales; family Chitinophagaceae; genus Lacibacter. The sequence continues at coordinate 5,138 of JBKJNM010000120.1, forward strand.
CTTCAAAATAATTACTGATGCTTCTTGTTCTGTAAAACCAACAAGTTCCATACGCAGCCCCCATGAAGGGGCACAAGGGTAATTGCAGGAGGAGAAAACAACAACAAAAAAGAAAATTACAATGAGGTATTTCATATGTGTTGAAGACCAATAGTTGAATGGCATCGCTGCTTTTACTGAATATTTTTCAATTGTCTGATTGTTTCTGTTGGATTAGCTGATCTAAAAACTGTATTCCCTGCAACCAATACGGTTGCGCCGGCATCCAGAATTGTTTTTGCATTGTCTAAGGTTACGCCGCCGTCAATTTCAATATCAACCTTCAAACCCTTTTCATCAAGCATCTTACGTAACTCTTTTATTTTGTTGATTGTGTTGGGAATAAATGATTGTCCGCCAAAGCCGGGATTCACACTCATCAGGCAAACGAGGTCAATATCTGCAAGAATATCTTTTAAAAATTCAACAGGAGTATGTGGGTTTAAGGCAATGCCAGCCTTCATACCCAATCCTTTTATTTGTTGAATATTCCGGTGTAAGTGTGTGCAGGCTTCGTAATGAACGGTCAATATATCAGCTCCTGCTTTTTGAAATGCTTCCGCATATTTCTCAGGTTCTTCAATCATTAAATGCACATCGCAGATTTTTGATGTTGCCTTGCGGAAAAAATCAATGAGCATTGGCCCGAATGTAATGTTGGGAACAAATCGACCGTCCATTACATCTAAATGATACCAGTCTGCTTCGCTTGCATTGAGCATATCGCAATCGGACTGCAGGTTAATGAAATTAGCTGAGAGTAAAGAAGGAGCAATGATGGGCATAGTTATTTGTTAGGAATATTAATAAAAATCATGATTTATCAGCCAGTTAATGCCGGTATCAAGAAATGACTCAGCCTGTTGCAAAAGATCAATGGTGAACTCTTTGCTTACTTCGCCAAAGTCAAGATAGTCGCTATCTTGTCTGAAATTAAATAATGCAGAATAAAATCTGCCTGCTTCAATCGATAGTTCCTTTGGTTTAATAAAATATTCTCCCAGCATCTGCTTTACTCCTGCATGCGATTTTACAACAATATTTTTGCTTGTAAGTAAAGCACCGGCTGTATAAAAGCAAGCGTAATACAAACGATTAATACAACCTTCGTAAGAGGCTATTTTGAAGAGCTCTTTTGCATCTTGCATGGATCGCATTGCTCTTTTAATTCTGTAGGCGATCAACTTTTTTTGTTCCTGTTCGTTCATTCAATCAGGATTTAGAGTATAATGCCATCATGCTGTACATTGGAAAAAAAAGGTGTGTAAGCATGCTTCGACTTCCAATCGCTTTTCGATAGTATAACAGAAGAAATTGCAAGACCATTCTGAAGTTCTACATCATACAAATTATACATAATGTTTTTTTTCTCAAAGTCGGAGATTGGTGTTTTATCAGTAAGAATCAATAAGTCAATATCGCTATCTGTACGTTGATCACCACGTGCATACGATCCAAATAATATAATATCGGCACCGGGTTCTGCTTTGTGTACCGATGCTTTTATCAATTGGATAATATGTTCAGACAAATTCATTCTGCAAGTTACATAAAATCATTTCATCGCTCCCAGCCGTTTTAACGCATCTCTTGCTTCGCTGATTGATTGATCAAGTGCAAGGGAGCGTTTATAATTATCAATAGCCTCCGTTGTGCGGTTGAGTTTTTCTTCTGCCTTTGCCATCCAGAAATAACCATCTGCAAATTTATTACTGATATTGGTGCTTCGTTCAAATAGTTTATGTGCTTCGGCAAACTTCCCTATGTCATAATGAATCAATCCTTTTTCTATATAAGCTTCCAAAAAAGTATAATCTTCCCGGATGATCTGATCATAGATGCCGATTGCTTTACTGATGTCTTTTATTTTACTGTAATACGCCGCTTTTACAAATAAGATATCACTGCGCATTTTGAGTGCAGTAGGTTGTTTTAACAACATATCACACAACTTCACGGCCATTTTGTTTCCTGTTTCAGCATACAAGGAAGCTAAACGCAACTGAGCTTCAGTAAATAAACCCGCAGCACTGATTGCTTGCTGATAATAGCTGATTGCATTGCTTGTATCACCTTTCTTTTCCAATGCATCGGCTTTCATAAATAAATAAGCAGGGCTATTGGGTTCTTTTTTCAGCAATAGTTCTACCTGCTGCAGTGCTTTGTCGTATTGATTATTCTGCACCAATTGTTGCACCAGCCCTTCACGCAAACTATCCGATTGAGGTTCTTTGCTGAGTTTTGTTTCCAGTTCACTGATCTGTGGATTGCCGGCAACAGTATCAGTCACTGGCAAATTTTTAACTGTACTATTATTATTACAGGCTGTTATGAATAAAAGAAAAAAGCTGGAAGTGAGTACTCCTTTCAGTTGCATGGCGCAAAACTAATTATTTTCAGTTCAGGGTTCTTACAATTTCCTGACATTTGCAGGCTTTTAAGAAAATACATTTACCAAAATTTCTATTATGCTATCTGCCCGTCCCTTGATCATTCTCCTGTTTGCTGTTATGGCTGTTTCTTTTTTATCAAGATCAACAATACAACACATCAACCCGAATACTGTGCAGGCAATGGATACTGTATTATACCCCGATGAACAGCATTTCAAAAATATGCAGCAGCTCACTTTTGGTGGCGATAATGCGGAAGCTTATTTCAGCTATGATGACAAATGGCTCATCTTTCAAAAAACATATGCCAAAGAAGGAATTGCCTGCGACCAGATGTATATTGGAAAAATTCCGACCAGGTCAGGTGAAAAATTTGTACCTAAATTGGTAAGCTCCGGCAAAGGAAGAACTACCTGCGGTGCGTTTATGAAAGATGGCAAACATATTATTTATGCATCTACACATTTAGGTGCAGATACTTGTCCGCCTGTACCCGACAGAAAAAAATATGGCAACAAATACATCTGGCCTTTGTACGACAGTTATGATATTTTCATGGCCGACCTCAATGGTAAAATTATCAAGCAACTAACTACAAGTAAAGGTTATGATGCTGAAGCAACGCTTTCACCCGATGGAAAGAAAATGTTATACACCAGTACCAAGGACGGTGATATTGATCTGTATGTGATGGATCTGAAAACAGGAAAAGAAAAACGTATCACCAATTTAATGGGCTATGATGGTGGTGCATGGTTTAGCCCTGATGGTAAAAAGATCATCTGGCGTGCAAGCCGGCCAAAGACAGAAGCCGAGATTAAAGAGTATAAAGAATTACTGGCAGAAGGGTTGGTAGCACCTACCAATATGGAAGTATGGATTTCCAATGCTGATGGAACCAAACCCAAACAGGTTTCCAGTTTTGGACAAGCCAACTGGGCACCAGCTTACATGCCCGATAACAAACGTATCATCTTTGCAAGCAATCACGAATACAAACGTGGCTTCCCTTTCAATTTATATACCATGAATGAAGATGGAAGCAACTTAACAAAGATCAGTCGTGATAAAGGGTTTGATGCCTTCCCCATGTTTAGCCCGAATGGGAAGAAAATTGTTTTTTGCAGCAACAGAAACAACGGCGGCACAAGAGATACCAATATTTTTATTGCTGATTGGGTGGAGTGAGAAAGGTGAGTAGTGAATAGTGAATAGTGAGTGGTGAGTACCGTCTGACGCCCTCGCCTGCCTGCCGGTTGGCAGGTCTGACGGATAAAGTTCAGCATCTATCATTTAAGCTTGATTTTTGGTTTTGGGTTGTATTGATAGGTTTTAAGCGGAGTTGTTTTTAAAAGTGAATCAATTTTTGCAGTTGATCTGTTCTCGTAATTTTTCTTCGGATAATAAGGCTTGGGCATTAGTGTAACGAGTGGGATTATTTGTACGCTTACCGGCATGTGCGCACAGTACTTGTGTTATGCAGAAAATAATCAATGTGATAAGAATTTTCTTATATAGCTGCTGTTTAAGACATTCTATTATATTTTTTTCCTTAAAAACAGTTTTGCAGAATCCTTTTCTGCGCCTTACTTTGTAGCAGAATCTTCAAATTATCTTATTTCAAATTTTCAACTGCTATGTACACAGGATTGCTTCATTTGCACAATGTTTTGCGTTGGGTTATTTTACTTCTTCTGATTATTGCCTTATTCCAGGCAATAATGAAAAAACAAGGTATTCAGAAATCAAGCTTATGGTTATTGATTGCTGCGCATATCACTTTTCTGCTTGGTTTATATCAATATTTTACCAGCGATGTAGTTGGCTATGTATTAATTGAACGTGTTGGTGGATTTGGAAATGTCATGAAGGATAGCTTCGCCCGTTTCTGGGCCGTTGAGCATATCACTGCCATGATTATTGCAGTGGGGTTAATTACAATTGCCCGCAGAAAAGCAAAAGCACTCAGTTATAATGGAGTAATGTGGTTGTATTTGATTGCATTGATCTTTATTCTTGCTGCGGTGCCCTGGCCGTTCCGTGAAGGAATTGCCCGACCTTGGTTTCCCGGTATGTAAATGTTGATTAAGCAATTTCTTTTAATGCAGTGGTAAAGAGTTGCATCTCCTGTAGTGTGCCCATGCTTACACGGCTCCATTTGCCATTCCAGAAATCACGGTACTGCACAAAAATATTTTTGCTTTGCATTTGTTGAGTATAACGCTCACCAATGCTGCTGATGTTCACCATTACAAAACTGGCGGCACTTGGAATGTATTCAAGTTTCATTTCTTTAAAAGTATTGTAACAAAGTTCTCTTGCTGCTGTATTTTTCTTTCTGCAATCAGCTACAAAGGCTTCATCTTTTAAAGCAGCCATAGCGGCCATGGCAGTAACGGCACTTATACTTACATCTGGCCATGGTTGAATAGCTCCTAACTTTTTAATGGTATCAGCATGTGCAATGGCATAACCTATTCGTGCACCTGCAAGACCATATATCTTTGAAAAAGTTTTAGCCACAACAATATTTTTATTGGCTATCGCCATGTCTTTGAGCGAGGGCAAATTTTCAAACTCGGTATAAGCTTCATCAACCAGTACCATTGTTTTTTTACTGCACTCTTCCACAAAATTCCGGAGCAGGTGATTGTCAACTACCGTTCCTGTTGGGTTATTGGGATTGCACACATACAGCATTCCAGTTTCATTGTTAATGGCTGAAAGCATGGCAGCTAAGTCCATTGTTTTATCGCCGCTTGCCAATGGAATTTTTTGAACCGTTGTTCCCATCAGCTCGGCTACTTTATACCAGCTTCCAAATGTGGGGAAGGGGGAAACTATATTCTTTTTTCCCATGCCTGCAAGAATGGTTGTAATACCCAGCAACTCAGAAGAGCCTGCACCAAACAAAATATGTTCGCTGCCAACATTCCAGTGTGCCGCAACTTCTTTTTTCAATAAAGGAATGATATCATCCGGATAACGGTTGGAAAGTTTTGCAGCATCAACCATTGCCCTTATGGTATTGGCAGATGGACCGTATGCATTTTCATTACTGTTGAGTAAAATCATTCCCGCAGGGCTTTGATTTCGTTCAGCAGCATACATATTTTTTGAAAAACTGAATCCTGCAGTTAATGCAGCGGTTATCTTTAACCAGTCACGACGGGAGGTTGGTTGTGGCATAGTAAATAGTTTGAAGTGTTGAAAGTTACTACTAATATGGTAAGGAAAATCATCATAAAGGCCTTCCATTTACCTCTTCCCCAATTCAATTACTTCACAATCTTTCATGTTGTTGCCATCAATTACAAAACGAATAAGGGTGCGTACTTTATGCCAGCCTTGTTTGCCTGCTGCACCGGGGTTCATGTGCAGGCAACTGATCTTATCATCATACATCACTTTTAAAATATGGGAGTGTCCGCTGATGAACAGATGCGGTTGATGTACTTGTAATTCCTTTCTTGTTGCAGGATTGTAATTCGGTGGAGCACCTCCAATATGACGCATCATCACTTTTACATCTTCACAATAAAAAACCAATTGTTCAGGATAAACCGACCTTACATCCTGCCCGTCAATATTGCCATACACTCCACGCAGAGGCAGGCCGCTTTTAGAAACCAGGTCATTGGCTAATTCAATGTTTCCAAAATCCCCGGCATGCCATATTTCAGTACAGTTTTTAAAATGATCAAAAACAGCGTCATCTAAAAAACCATGTGTATCTGAAATAAGTCCTATTCGTATCACAATAATTTGTTTAGCGATAAGATATTTTGCTGCCATTTGCAAGATCAATTACATCAAAACGACGGGAACAGGTAAAGGAACCCATATCACTATCACTGTTGATCAAAATGGCGCCCATCAGGATTACATACTTGCAATTGTATTTGGTAGCAGCCACCAGTTCATTGATGCGTTGATCAATGGCTTCATAAATGACTTCGGTTGCTTCTTTTAATGGAATGGTTGCTGTAGCAATTCTTGTTTTTTCTTTTAACAGGATCTGTTCAATGGTATGCATCTGGTAATCCAGTTCAGAGATGTTTCCATCCTCAATATTATTGGTCAGCAATTTATTCAGCGCTCCTTTTGCAGCGCCGCAACAACTTGAATTTATATGCTGACCAATACGATGAATTTCACCCATGGTTCCATTCTTAGAAATACCAATATGCGGACCGTAATACACGAACACTGCACCTTCATCAGGTACATGACTTGCAAAAGCGCTCATGCCTGTTAAGCCCGTAAACGGGTAACCATCGAGCCCACCCATTTTAAAAGGGCCCAGAAATTCATGCGCCCTTACCGGGTATTGAATACTGTTTACATCATCACTGCAAATGCTGTCGGCCATCATAATCTGTCCGGGTTCAAGATCGAGTTTGTCTTCAACAAAATCAATGAGCCGGTTAACACTGTCGATGGTGGTAATGGCATTGGGATAATGTTGACGGATGATAGCGAGCTTTTCTCTTTTCTTCATAGCCGTTGTTATACGATTGTTGTTTGATTGGTATTTTTAATAGCAGAAGACAATAAAAAGGGAAGATAAATCTATTTATAAATTTTTCAAACAAGCGTTGATGCTTCGTTCATAACCCGTGCAGATTGCTTAGATTTGAAGATGCCATTTCACCGGAACTTTACTTACTGGATTGATAAGCGGAAGTGCCCGCCCGGATGACACCCGGTCGGACGGGGAAATATATTTTCCTTCTTTCCACACTCGAACTTTCAGGAAAATAATTGTTCCATACAAATGTTGCCGTACAGGAGTCGAGACGCTTCGGTCTCGATGCTGAATGTAAGTTTCAGCATCGAAACGCAACAAAAGCTAACTAGCAAAAAGGAAGATGGGTTTATCATTTTCAAATTTTCAAATCATTAAATTTTCAAATTGCCATGCCCCACTACTTTAAACTCGGAAACATTCCTCCTAAACGTCATACACAGTTCCGCAAGCCTGATGGCACATTGTACAGTGAACAATTATTTTCTACAGAAGGTTTCAGTGATGATTATTCCTTGCTGTATCATTGTCATCCTCCAACACAGATCATTAAAACAGAACCACAGGTTGATGTTAGCCCGCAGATTGCAGAAGAAAAAATGCTGCAACACCGTTGCTTTGAAGGCTTCCGTGTAAAACCTGCCAAGGATTTCCTGGAAAGCCGTATGCCCGTATTGGTGAATAATGACTGTCATATTGTATTGGCTTCGCCGCAACAAAGTATGACTGATTACTATTACAAAAACACCGATGCCGATGAATTGATCTTTGTACACGAAGGATCAGGAAAAGTAAAAACACAATATGGCGACTTGCCTTTTGGTTACGGCGATTATATCATACTTCCACGAGGCAGCATTTACCAAATTGAATTCAAGGATGAAAACAATAGATTATTGATTGTTGAATCATTTTCACCACTTCGTTTTCCCAAACGGTATTTGAGTAAGTTCGGACAGTTAATGGAACACGCTCCTTATTGTGACAG
>JBKJNM010000239.1:0-57575 GCA_046593655.1 Lacibacter sp.
AGTGGTAAGTTCATTAAACTATATTGATGAGCAGATCATATTGGAAATTAAAGATGATGGCAAAGGTTTTGACACAACACAACAAATAGGCACGCAATCATTTGGTATTTTGGGTATAAAAGAAAGGGTAGCTTCGCTTAACGGAACTTTTGAACTGATCTCATCGCCGGGAAAAGGAACAAAAATTATTATCAGTTTGCCATTTAAATTATAAACAGGTATGCAACCGGCTTTAACTTTCAGGCGTATTATTTTAGCCGACGATCACAGCTTTATAAGGCTGGGGCTTATCCAGATCCTTAAAGATGAATATCCCGATGTGGAAATAAAAGAAGTAAGTGACGGTGAAACTCTTATTAAAGAAGTAACCTTACACAACTGGGATCTGGTCATATCCGACCTTGATATGCCCGGACGCAGCGGGCTGGAAGCGCTGCAGCAAATCAAACTGATAAAACCTGATTTGCCGGTCCTTATCCTGAGCATTTATACAGATGATCTGTATGCAGTAAGAGTATTAAGAGCCGGCGGATCTGGCTATTTAAATAAAAACGGCGCACCTAACGAATTGATACATGCGTTACAGCGTATTGCTTTAGGCAAAAAATATATAACACCCGAAATTGCAGAAAAATTATTACTAAAAACGAATACCGGTAAAAAACCGCATGAACTGTTGAGCAACCGTGAGTTTGAAATATTTAAACTGCTAGCACTTGGTAAAACCATTACCCAGATAGCCGATGCGCTTTCCTTAGCATTAACAACCATCAGCACGCATCGCAGCAGGATCATGGAAAAGCTAAGCCTCTCTACCAATTCGGAATTAACCCGTTATGCTATTGCCCACCATATCATTTCTGATATAGACGACAAGTAGTCTAGTCAACACCTTGTCATTTCTTTTTTTTAATAGTATTACTACTACCCCTCGGGCAGTATATTGTTCTATTGATCTTAACCTTCCACTACTATTTTTTTTACCTGCCAGTTTATAGTTCTTTGAGATAAGAAAAACATAAGTATGGAAGTACTAATTTTTGAAAGGTCGAAAGAGATAGCAAAAAGGATCATCGATCAAATTTCAGAAACCAATATGGGCCTCACATTTTGCATTGCTGTTTCATACGCAGAGTCCTTAAAGCTTTTAAAAGAAAGCAAACCTGATGTAGTGTTAATGGATTTAAATTTCAACGGGAATACTGCTATTGATTTATTAAAAGAAATTAAGCAATCAAATGATAAAACGGTGGTTATTGTTTGGTACACCAATGCCAGTGAACGAAGCCTTAAGTTATGTAAAGAACTGGGCGCCGATTTTCTGTTTGACAAATATGATGAGTTTGAAAAAATACCAGGAGTAATTAGAGCCATCCGGTTAAACTGAGAATAACATGATTAAAAATATTAATCCCCTAGAAAAACCAATTAACATGCACAAACAGCCGCAGCCATTCGTAAAATGGTTTAATAGAAGAAGAGTGCTGCTGTTTGTGCTGTTTTTTTCTGTAGCCTTCCTGGGGGCTGCCATTTTTTTGTTAACATCAAAAAACAATCTCCTTAAAAATGAGTACGAAAAACAGAAAACATACATTCAGCAAAAAGAAGCTTTCGAAAAACTGGGACTTTATATAAAAACCGCCGAAACGGCCAACCGGGGATATGCTTTATCGGGCGATAAGAAGTTTATAGAAAGTTTTGACCCGGATATTTTAAAAAAGGGTTCAAAATTTATTGAACCCTTAATGATTTCATTACAAAAATCTTTAATTTCCTTGGCAGTCCCATCTGTTTTCCTGTACTATCCCGTTTACTTTACGGATAATATGCATGGCAACAATGTGACGACCAGTTGTGGTTTCTACAAACACCAATGTGCCACGATGAACAAACGTATTGCTTGCTCCTAGTGTTGCACTTCCACCTTCTCCAAAATGGATATTAAACATTTCTGCCCCACCCGAAACACTATAGCTTGATCCGGTAAGTGATCCGTTCAATAATGTTCCGCTGCAGGTCATGGATGAAAGCCTTGATCCAACCGTTACGCCCACTCCTGTAAGATTATTTACGGCAAAGCTCCTGGTAATATGCGTATTTCCATTCTGATCAACCGTTGTATTTTGTCTTAAAGTAATTTCACCCGAAAACCTGATCCATTCACCGGCACAAGCACTTACCTGTGCAATAGTACTGAAGCAAACAGTAGTTTGAGTGCTACCCGAATTGGTTTGAAATAAACTATTATCTGTCAGATCATTTTTAACGGTCAAACTGTTAAGTGATTCCTGTTCCAACGTTTCTTTTTGACAACTGCCCAAAAATAAAAGTAAAAAAACAACTCCACTGCATACAGCATTGGATTTAAACCAAGCCGAACTTGTTTTAATAGACATAATGTATCGTTTTAATAGTTAAAAAAACTTGACTATATAGGTCGAGGAGTTGGAATTTAAAAAGCCTGGTTAAATTAGTAAGGAAAAAAACAGAAAGCAAGCTATTCCAAAAATCATTTATAACGGGTATTAAATAAGTGGAGTATAAAAACACATTCGCTTGTAAAAGTTAACAAACTTCTGCTGTTTAAAAGTTTACAGAAAAGCTATTTATAGGCAGGGCGAAAATAACCTGGCTATTTCCGATAACTTTGAATAAATGGGGCGTTTGTACCATTTTTCTGCATCTAATTTAGTTGCCAGTTTCAAATCATCAAAAAACACATCCCGTAGTTGCCTTTGCCTTGGTTCGTGTCTCAGGAACCAAAATTAAGTTGGTTGCAAATGATTCTGTCCAGCCCTGCTTTTGGATACTTTTGTTATGTGCATGCTCTTTTTTTGTCAGTTTTGTGAGGGTTCTAATAAATTGAAGTAATCGCCTTTTATCTTGTCTATGCAGATTAAATAATTACCTTAACCAGATTAGCATTCAGGGTTTTTGTTTTCTCATTTCTCTTAATGCCAATAAAAAGCCAGCTGCGAATAATAATGTAATCAGGCCTGCGAAATAAGGTATTATTTCAATCATTTTTCCTATTGTTTAGAAGTTTTAAATAAATTCCGAATGCCAGTATAGATGGTACCCAGAGACCAATAAATATGGCGGCGTTTACTTTTCCCTTGAAATATAATATTTCAGAAAAAATAAGCGAAAGAAATGCTGCGATAAATAATAATTTATCCGTTGTTGTAAACTTTTTAAACATAATGTTATCGATTTTTAAATTATAATCAGCAAAATGAACAATGTAAATATCATATAAAACAAACTTACAATTTTTATTTAATGAGTAATCTTTTTCCAAATTAATCAGCCATATAATTGCACTAACAGATTATTTAATATACGGCATCGACATGAAAAAAATGCATGAATTTAATATCATAAAAAACAAGGCAGGCAATGATATCCAAAGGCTATCTTTAACTTTTATCCTGACTACAACACCTAAAAACATTAATATTGTCAGGCCTCCTGCAGAAATCAATAAAATAAGTGGCATCTTTAACCCTACAAGCAGACCCACTGCCCCCAATAATTCTAAAACTGCGGTAAGTGTTCCAACTTTCTCAAGCCCAAAGCGTTTGAATTCGCTTTTCATTTGTGGTGATTTAAAATAAGCAATTCCATAACTCATAAAAGACAGAGATGAAATTAAAATCAGGACCTTAAGTAAAATCATTGCTATATTAATTTTAGTGACGCAGCCGCAATGAAAAGGCTTAATATTAGTAGTAATAAAGAGGGTATATGCTTTCGCCATGGATTGCCCACTTTAAAGTGGAAATATTGTGCTGATAACATAAGAAATGCGATAAGTAAAGCCGGAATAAGTACGAGATCCGAATACCAAATACCTGCAACGAGCAATGTTGACAAAGCTATTTTAGCAGCCCCTACTAAGCTACGGGTTAAATCACTCAAGCCATATTGGTTAAATTCCTTTACGATATTATCAAAACGAAATATCCAAACATATGCTATTGACAAAGCAACTATAACTTGAGCGATGATAGAGTAATTAGTCATTTGTTTTTGTTTTAATTTTTCTACTTGTTTATAATGGTTTTGCGCAATTTTTAGTGTAGCGTTTTTATTTTATTGGTCTTTTCGCCGAATCTGAAGACTGTGTCGAATAGGGTTGCACATTACGACGGATACGGCTTGGCGATGTGGTGGAATTTGAAAATCGTCAGCCCGGAACCGCAGCCCAATAAAAATGCAAAAGATGAAGCTAACAAACAAAAGCCCAACAGAATTACGTCCGCTGGAACCGATGCTGATAGCGATAAAATGCCGAAGCTAACAACGTCCAGCCACCATATTGCCAAACCGCCTGTTGTACGCCGCTATTTTGTGTCGTCCAATTGTACACGGTCAAATGACGACTGGTTAATGAAAATAATTTTTTTATTGTCTAAACTTGATGCAATGAGTTTGTCGCCTAAAAAGCCAAGAAATTTTAAAGAACTGCTGTCCGATTTTATATTCTGGTTCGCTTCTTTAGTTATAGTTATATACTTGATTTCGGAGTTGTTGTAAATTTTTAAGCTGTTTGACTTTCCTATTGCAAAACTTAAAAACGGGATTGAAATAATTGTTGAAACCAAATAAAGTCTAATATTAAAATAAGGAACAATCTCTTTGATTTTATTGAACGTCATAAATTTAAATGCCAAAAGGTAAGAAAATACAAGAGCCGATGTCAACCAATACGAAGGAGATAATTTATATTTAGAATGGAAATTTAATAAAATGATTACACCAAGTAGCAGCATAAAGTCAGCGGTTAAAAACCATTTTAAAACTCGTTTCCAACGATTTAGTTCCCATTTTTTTTCTTTTGGTTTATTGTCAATTTCGTCTGATGTCGCAAGTGCATTTGTCGCAGCGTTTAGAAGTACAAAACCTTGTGAAACAACAAATGGAACTATAAAGCTTTTTGGTATGTCGGCAAGTGAAACAAAATTGGTAATGTCAATATTAAAAGTTCCCCAAAAACCAATAAGATAAAGTCCGCCGCAAATGAAGAAGTACGAAACTATAATTGTAGTCAGTGGGATATGTCTGGTTATGTTTCGGAGCATAGTGCTTGTCTATAGTGGCGTACAACACGCTAATATACGCAACTCTTATAAAAAATAGAATTTTCAACTCCTTGATTTTCATTGTTTGCTATATGCGCTTTTTCAACTTGCCTGCCGGCAGGCAGGTTGTGTGTTGCGCAATTGCTTTTAGAGATGTTTGTTTTAATAGCGGTCTGTTCCGGTAGTTTCATCATCATAATTACTTATGTTTTAAAGCATGGTCACTTCAATCCGATTGCTTAATTTCATACTCTTTGAACAAAAAACAGATACATGAAAAAAATCGTTTTGCTTTTCATTGTTGTTCTTGTTTGTTTTTCTTTTACCTCTGATCGGTTACAAAAGAAACGTTGGATTTCTTTATTCGATGGCAAAACACTAGATGGCTGGAAAGTGGGGGCCAATGCCCAAACCTTTCAAATAGAAGATGGAATGATGGTTGTAAATGGAAATGTAGCTCATCTTTTTTATGATGGTCCCCTCCGGCAACACAACTTTAAAAATTTTGAATTCAAAATAGATATCAAGACCATGCCCGGTTCTAACTCCGGTATTTATTTTCATACCGTGTTCCAGGAAAGTTCATGGCCAAAGAAAGGCTATGAAGTGCAGGTAAACAATTCGCATACTGATTGGAGAAGAACGGCTGGTTTGTATGGCGTGCAGGATGTAAAAGAAGCACCGGCAAAAGATGAGGAATGGTTTACCATGCACATCAAAGTAAAAGGCAAACACATCACGGTAAAGGTCAACGATCAATTAATAACGGATTATACTGAACCGGGTAATGTAAATAGAGAAGCCAATATGAAAGAGCGTGTACTTTCAAGCGGTACGATTGCTTTGCAGGGCCACGATCCAAAGAGCAAAGTTTTTTATAAGAATATTAAGTTGAAAGTATTGGAGGATTGATCAATCGTTCTCTTATTCAAATAATTTATTTGTTTTGATAATGCCATTCCCAAACATCTCCATCTTCGAGGTCATTAACCACACCAAGTAATAGGAAATTATTTTTTCGAAGGATGCTTGTTGAAAAATTTTCTTCAGCCAATGTTCTCGCAGTAATTCTTACTGAAGGATCAGTTGATAGTGACAGATGAACAAGTTGCTTGCACATTTCAGTGGCAATTCCTTGTTTCTGGTATTGCTCAAAAGTGCCATAAGCAATTTCTACCGTACCATTGATTGGTTTCCCTTTGAATCCGGCACACCCAACTATTTGTCCATCTTCTTCTGCATAATATCCAATCCATGGTTCAACGAATCCAACTCTTTTATAAAAGTCAATGGTCATAGGAAGCGTTTCTGCACACACAGGGTTACTTGTAAAAATTTCATTGTCTTCTATTTTTTCTTTGATGGGAAGTAGTTTCATTATCTGTGCTTGAATGTTGTAATGTATCGGCTTGCTCTATCGGCATATTGACTAAACCATCAGAGGCAAGGCGAAAATAACCTGGCAAGTCTCTCTGATAACTTCGCATAGATAGGGCGTTTGTACCATTCTTTTGCATCTAATTTTGTTGCCTGTTTCAAATCATCAAAAAATACATCCCGCAGTTGCTTCGCAAATGGTTTATCATATACAATAGCATTCACTTCAAAATTTAATTCAAAACTCCTGTAATCCATATTGGCAGTTCCTACCATTGATAGTTTGCCATCAGTGACCAACGTTTTTGCATGAATAAAACCTTTTTGATACAGATATATTTCTACACCTGCCTGCAGCAAATCATTATAGTTAGCTTTAGAAGCCGCATTCACTAATCTTGAATCGCTTTTCCCGGGTACCAGCAATTTTACGGAGAGCCCGCTGGAAGCTGCAATCCGTAGGGCATCAATAATATTATCGCCGGGAATTAAATAGGGTGTTGCAATTAAAATTTCTTCTTTAGCCAAATAAATAGCCTGCAATATTGAAAATAAAACTAAGGGCTGCAGTGAATCGGGGCCGCTTCCTACAACCTGAACCAACGTATCGCTTTTAGCAACTGTCTTCTCTCCGAAATATATATTTTCCGGTTTTAGATGGCCTTTCTTGCAACAGAAATTCCAATCAGCAAAAAACAGATATTGCAAATAATGTACTCCCGGGCCATCTATCCGCAGGTGCGTATCACGCCAATAAAGTTTGTCTTTTTTATTGTTGATATATTTATCACTCACATTTATTCCTCCTACAAATCCTGTTTGTCCGTCAATAACCACAATCTTTCGGTGATTGCGGTAATTGATCCTGTTGGCCAGCAAATAAAAATGAACTTTATGAAAAGGGTGTATTTCAACACCTGCATCCTCCATGCGTTTTTCAATTTTCTTTTTAATACCGGGGCTTCCAAAGTCGTCATACATCACTCTTACCTGTACACCTTCTTTTGCTTTTTTAATTAACAACTCAAAAATAGTAGTGCCAATTTCATCCTGTTCATAGATGTAATACTCCATATGAATATGATGTTTTGCTTCCTCCATTGCCGCTATCATTTCAGGAAATTTCTCTTCCCCATTCAACAGCAGTTTTACTGCATTATGCCGGGTAAGGGGGCTGCGTAAATCCTTAATTAACATTGTAGCCAGTTCCGCATTATCTTTTCCCAGCAACTCCTCCGGTTTTACAGAAGACTTATTATAATAAAGAATTTTCTTCTTAAGATCTTCCAGCAACTTATCATCCACACCAGTTTTGGATGTGTATAGTTTTTTTCTCCAGTAATTGATTCCAAAAGCGAGATAGAAAAGCATGCCAAATAAGGGAACGAATATGCATAAAAGAAGATAGGCAAGGGTTTTGGTGCTGCTATGCGTTTCAAAAATAATGCGCAGGCAAACCAGTAACAGGCACACAATGTATATCGTTAGCAGGATCCAGATCATATTGTTTTAGAAATTGGGGGTGATTGTTTTTTTACTCATCCTGTTTTTTGTACTGATGTTATTTCAAAACACGGTTGAAATGTAAGATATATTATCTGTGCGCAAGCAGCTTAATATCTTTTACTTCCAATACCTTTTTTTCGTAACCTTTTGTTACAGCATGTATCATGGCCAATCCAATTTCATGGAGCGTAGAAATATAATTCGGGCCAATTATTTTTATAACAGGTAATAACCACCCGAAATATTTATAATAGGAGAGTGTGTTTTTTAAACCTTTGGTTGGTTCTATTACACCGGGTCTGAAATTATACACTTCCTTAAACGGCAATTTTATTAAATCATTTTCTGTTTTTCCTTTTACTCTTGCCCACATCATTCTGCCTTTTTCACTACTGTCGGTACTGGCACCGGAAATATAACAGAACGTCATACCAGGATTTTGTTTTGCAAGCAGTTCAGCCATGTGTATAGTTAAGGTATACGTTAAACGATAATATTCGGGTTCTTTCATTCCTATGGAAGAAACACCCAAACAAAAATAACAGGCATTGTAACCGCTCAATTGGTCCTGCAGAGGAAACAGGTTATGAAAATCGGCATGAATAATTTCTTTGAGCTTTGGATGTGTTACCCCGCAAGGGCGCCTGCTGATGACTAATACTTCCTCTACATCAGTATGCTGCAAACATTCATGTAACACACCTTCGCCTACCATGCCGGTTGTACCCGTGATAATAGCTTTGATTTTTATTTGTTGCTGATTTTGCATAGAGTTCTAAAATTAATTGATTTCTGAAAACAAATGCGTGTTTCATAAACATAAAAACCCCTGAGTTATTCAACTCAGGGGTTTAATATGATCCAGTTGCTGTTCTTGTTTATTATTGCATCTGGTTATCATCTGCTTCAACTCTGGTATTTTTCCGTTTAAACAAAGAAGCATCAAACTTGCCAAAACGATAATTAAAGTTAACACGTACAAATGCAGGGTCTCTTCTTCTCCAACTGTACTGATCAAAATATTGTGAAGTAGAATAGACGTTGTTACGGCGTGTACTTAATACATCGCTCCAGTTTAAAGAGAATGATGCTGTATTTGCCTTAATTTTAAATTCTTTACGTATTCCAAGATCAACATAATAGTTGTCATCAATATAACCTTGTGTTGTTGACAATTGCTGCCCACCCATAAAACCACCGGGCCCACCACCACGATTGCCTCCACCTCCTCCGCCTCTTCCACTTGAAACAGGAAGGATGGACTTTGAATTATAATCTCCACTCAGTTGCATACTCCATCCCTTTTTAAAACGAAACGTATTGTTCAGCTTGATAAAATAGCTGGTGCGTTCATTTTCAAGATCGGGCAAAATGCTGCTGCCATTTATTTTTGAATAATAAATATTTGCATTGTAATTGATCTCCCACCACTTGGCAATTGTATTCCGGAACACCAGTTCAATTCCTGTAGCATAACTCCTTGTAGCATTAATGTATGTACTTACTAATGCGGAGTCATTACTTTCACCTAATTTCTGGTAACTCTGGTAACGGGAAATTAAATTGTTGGTTTGTTTGCCAAAGAGGGTTACTAAAAATAAGTTATTCTTTTCACCATACGTTTTTTGATAAGTGAGTTCCAATGAATTGGTAAACTCAGGTTTCAGGTTGGGATTACCAGTCTGGAAATTGAAAATATCACTGTAATCTGTATTGGGTAATAACTGAAAAAAGTTTGGACGATTGATCCTGCGGCTGTAGTTCACCTGGAAATCCTGTTTGCCTTCAAATGATTTGGACAGAAATGCGCTTGGGAAAAAAGCTAATGGAAACTGGTTGCTGTAACGGGTGCTTTTGCCAATTTGCTCACCATCGTACTTTGAACTTTCAACTCTTAAACCAACCTGGTAATTCAAGTTTGCTTTTACCAGTTTTTGTGAAAAAGAGGCATACGCTGCATGTACATAATCTACATACTGAAATTCGTTACTTATAAGGGGATTATAAACACCATTATAATAATTCTTCTGGAAACTCTGGAACCAACGGATCTGTGATCGAAGACCGCCTTCCAATTTCATGTGTTCATTTAAAGGATCGCTGTAATCTGTTTGTACAACAACTAAGCTGTTATTGCCACCCCCATCAATGCCTTGTACAAACTCAGGTGAAACAGGAGCCCATGTATTATTAAAACGTGAACTGAAGATATTCTGGTCGTTTATACTACGGCTTTTATTAAAGTTCACATCAGCCGTCCATTCTTTACCTGGTTTTGCATAAAGATGTTTGTAACTGATTTGTGCACCTGCATTACGAAACTCATTAACTCCAATTGTTTTGCGGTCTTCAAAAACTCGCTTTAAAGTTGGTTCAGTGGTATCGTATCGGATGCTGTTTTGATCAGTAAAATCAAAATTACCTCCGGCAAATGATCCTGATAATGTGATGGTATTTCTGTTATCAATCAAAAAATCAAAACCTGCTCTTCCAAACATAAACATACCCATGCTGATATTTCTGTTGCGTGTATAGATGCTGTTATCAAGAACGTTCAATAGGTTGGTGCGATCTGTTTCGCCAAATGAAATGGATTTACGTTGGTTAACACCAAGGCTGGCGAAGAAGTTTACTTTTCCCTGGCGTAAATTGATATCACCGCCACCATTAAACCTTCCCCGCATATCTACACCAACTCGAACACCGCCACTATAACCAACCCTGCGGTTTTTCTTTAAAACAATATTTACAATAGCAGATTGACCACCGCTTGCATCAAACTTAGCTGATGGGTTGGTGATGAGTTCAATACTTTGAATGGCATCGGCAGGAATCTGATCAAGTGTTAATGTTGTTGGGCGGCCATCAACAAAAATTTGAGGAGCGCTATTACGTAATGTAATGTTTCCATCAACATCAACAGTTACAGTTGGTACGTTACGCATAACATCCACACCCGTTCCTCCCTGCGATACAATATTTTTATCTACGTTGAAAATTTTACGATCAATGCCTAATTGCAAGATGGGTTTATCGCCTGTAACAACTACTTCACCTAATTCTTTTACATCATTTTCCAATTTGATATTGCCAAGATCTTTATCAACACTATTCAGCATCTGGTTCATATCCCCGGAATTATTCCTGTTAATCGTAAAACCAAGTTTTTGTTCAATGGTTTTATACCCGATAGCAGTAAACTTCAATGTGTATTGCGCCATGATGTTCAATCCTTCCAAACTGAAATCACCATTTGGTAATGTAAGTTGTCCGTTTACGATTACATCTTTTCTTGTTTTGGAAACACTGTCGTATTTGTTTTGCAGCAATTGAACCGAAGCTGCATCAATAGGCTTACCGGTTTTGGAGTCAACAATTTTTCCATAAAAACGACCCATGTTCATTTGGGCTCCGCCACCACTCCCACCGGGAAACTGAGCAGCTAATTGAAAGATTGAAAAAGAAAAGATTAAACTGAAAACAAGCTTCATGCTATGTGATTTATTTTTTAGGAGCCGCAAATTTCTCATAAGTTTTGTTTGTAACATATTCAATTGTATGAATGGTATATTTAACCGCATTTGACGGCTATTGTTCAAACAGCAGGTTTTGCTTTGTGATGAGTGGGTATTATTGGGTAAGAAGGGTGATTACAACCTGTAATAAACCAATGAGGAAACCAAGCACTCCTCCTATTATTTCAACAAAACGGAATTCTTTGGCCATTACCTGGTAAAGGATGTCCTCGAGTTTGTTAGTTGAGAAGGCTTTTACTTTTTCGGTTACAATCTGTTCAAGATCGAGATGGGTTTTCAGCGAACCTGCATATTCTTTCATCATTTTTGGGAAAAGAATCTCCAGTTCTTCCATAAAAACCAATTTCAGCTTGTCAATGGTTTTATCACCAATAAACATGCTGATGACGGGCATACTATCATTGAGCTTTACCCTTAAAAAGTAATCAATATGGGTTTCAACCTGGGGTAATACATGCTTGAGATTTTCAGGATTGGCGATTTTTTCTTCGATATCAGCAAAAGATAATAACTCATCTGCAACCAGTTTGCCAAGTTTTTGTGCAAACTGTTCCTGTCTTTTTGGAAAGATGCCCTGTATTTTATAACCAAGAAAAAAAGTTGGTTGGCGTGGATGAAATAACATTTTTATTGCCACCCAATTTGTGACCCATCCAATAAAAGCTGAAATAACAGGTATAAGTAATAGCCAGTAATTCATAAGTTGATCAATAAACGGCAAAGAACGTTTATTTTTTAATTGATCCGAAGTGATTTGCTTGTAAAACCGAATTCCATTACTTTTGTTGTCCCAAATACGGAGGCTGTAGCTCAGTTGGTTAGAGCATCAGATTGTGGTTCTGAGGGTCGAGGGTTCGAAACCCTTCAGTCTCCCGTTTAGAAAGTCTGCATTTTATGCAGGCTTTTTTTTATTTTGACAAATGACTTTAACAGTTTATATCCTTTATACTGAAACACATGATAGATTTTATATTGGTCAAACCGATAATATTAGTTTGCGTTTACAAAGGCATTAATAACGGATATGAAAAAGCAACTAAGCCATACATTCCCTGGAGTATAAAGTGTGTAATAGAAAAATCAACAAGATCGGAGGCGATGGTTTTAGAAAAGAAACTGAAAAATTTAAACAGGGAAAAACTTCTTCTGTTTATTAAAAAATACAGTTGATTTATCAGATTGTGGTTCTGAGGGTCGGGGGCCGAGACGCTTTGGTCTCGGTACCGCCCATGCGTCGGTATTCGAAACCCTTCAGTCTCCGGTTTAGAAAGTCTGCATTTTATGCAGGCTTTTTTTCATTTGATCATAGACCTTTCACACAATGTGCCCGGCGTGTAGCCATATTCTTTTTTGAACGCTTTTGTAAAATTTGAAACATCGTTAAAGCCAATTGCATACCCTGCTTCTTTTGGGGACATTCCCTCTTCCATCATTTCTTTGGCTTTGTGTAATCGCTGTTTATTATAATATTCATACAGCCTGTAACCATAAACCTGTTTAAATCGTTGTTTCAATTTAGTGCCACTCATGTGAGCCAACCTTGCCAGCATAGTAATGGATGGAAATTTATCCGTATCACCGGCAGTCAATATTTTTTCAATATTTTTCAACCTGTTAATGTCCTCATCCGGAATCAGTTTTTTATTTCTGATTTCCAGAGAGTCATTCAAAAATGTGCTGAAAAAATATTCTATTAAAAGAATGACCCTGCTTTTTAAAATCAGTTTTTCAGCATCATTCATCAGGTTGGTTTCAAAAATGAGATTTAGTTTTTCTTTTACTTCTTTATTAATCTGTATTTTATTAACCTGCTTCAATGATTTTCCTATCAAAAGTTCTAATTGCAACTTTGTGTTTGCATCAAAATGTTCAGCTATCCATTGAGGTGTGAGATAAATACCCAATCTTTTTATATTGGTGCCTGCAGTATATAACAACTCCAGTTCTGTATTACTTGATGATATAAAAATGTTGTTCCTGTCTTTTATTTCATAATCTTTTATTTCTTCATGTTTGCTTTTTATGCCAATATGATCACTTACTTTGATCTGGTTAAAGAAAATCACCAAGCCCATTTGGTTATTACTGATTCTATGAATAGTACAATTCTCTTTCAGGTTCGCATGCATCAATACATAAGAGAAGGAGCGGTCAACACTATCGGCATAACAAAAACCATCGGCGGTCAGCTCAGGCAAAACAAGAAAATAATTTTTAACGTTAACGCCCATTAATAGAGCAACCTCTTGAATCCAGGTCTTAAAATTCTTTTGTTTAAATCGCAGGTACATGGGTACGCTAAAGTATCACTCTGTTTGATTGATCCTTGTAGTACTACCACTCTTTTTTTGTAGAATTAGTTGAGCTTTTGTTTTATTTCCTGTAGTCTTAAGAGTGCTTCAACGGGTGTGAGACGATTGATGTCAATACCTTCCAGTGTTTTTCTGATGTCTTCAAAGGTTTGAGAGTGCACATCAAAAATGTTCAACTGCAATTTTTGAGTGGGGAGGTTTTTCAGTTGATTATTCAAATCGCCACTGCTGCGTTGATCTTCCAGCTGTTTTAAAATTTCATTTGCACGTTCAATCAAAGATACCGGCATGCCGGCCATTTTTGCCACATGAATACCAAAGCTATGGGTACTGCCTCCGGGAGCAAGTTTTCGCAGGAATATAACTTTGTTACCCACTTCTTTATTAGTAATATGATAGTTCTTGATACGGGGAAATTTTTCTTCGAGTTCATTAAGTTCATGATAGTGTGTAGCAAATAAAGTTTTAGGTTGATGGCCCGATTGATGTAGAAACTCGGCAATACTCCATGCAATAGAAATACCATCATAGGTAGAAGTGCCACGGCCTATTTCATCGAGCAGTATTAAACTGCGATGTGAAAGATTGTTAATGATGCTGGCCGTTTCATTCATCTCCACCATAAATGTACTTTCGCCACCACTTAAATTATCATTTGCTCCAACTCTTGTAAATATTTTATCTGTCAACGGTATTCTTGCAGCTGTAGCTGGTACAAAGCTTCCCATATGTGCCATAAGTACAATCAATCCGGTTTGACGAAGCAAAGCACTTTTACCGCTCATATTTGGTCCGGTGAGGATGATGATCTGCTGTTCTTCTTTATCTAATAACAGGTCATTTGAAATATAGGTTTCACCTTGGGGAAGATTCCGTTCAATTACAGGATGCCGTGCATCTTTTAACTCAAGTTCATCTCCTTCATGTAATTGCGGACGGATATATTTATACTGCAATGCATTTTCAGCAAAACAACAAATACAATCCAAAATTGCCATTACCTGCCCGTTTGTTTGAATAGGGCCGAGGTATTCCTGCGATTCAGTTAAGATTTTTTCAAAAATCTCCGTTTCTATTTTTAATATTTTTTCTTCTGCCCCGGTAATTTTTTCTTCGTATTCTTTCAACTCAGGTGTAATGTAACGTTCAGCATTGGTAAGCGTTTGCTTTCTTGTCCATTCTGCAGGAACTTTGCTTTTATGCGTATTGGTAACTTCTAAATAGTAACCAAATACATTGTTGAATGAAATTTTCAATGATGGGATGCCGGTTGTTTCAATTTCACGCTGCTGTATCTCCAGTAAATATTCTTTGCTGTGATGGGCAATGCGTCGAAGTTCATCTAACTCTGCATGAACGCCATCTCTTATTACATCAGCCTTATTAATCATTACCGGAGGATTGTCAACAATTTCACGGATGATCTTCTCTGCAATGTAACGACAGGGGTTAATGGTATCACTTAAGCGTTTCAAAAACTGATTGGATGAGGTGTTACATTGCTCTTTTATTTTTTCGGCATATTCTAATCCTTTTGCCAATTGTAAAACTTCCCTGGGGTTAATTTTTTTCAACGGAAGTTTGGCAACCAATCGCTCAACATCACCGCTGTGTTTAATCAAAGAATGCAGTTGTTTTCTCAACTCCGGTTCAAGAATCAATGATTGCACGGCATTTAAGCGTTCATCAATGCGTTCTTTATCCTTTAAAGGCAAAACCATCCATCTTCGCATCAGGCGTGCACCCATTGGTGAAACAGTATTGTCCATTACTTTCAGTAATGAATGACCCCCATCATTATTACTACCTAATAATTCCAGGTTGCGGATGGTGAAGCGATCCATCCATAAATAATCTGCTTCATCTAAACGTTGAATGGAAGTAATATGATTCAGGTTGGGATGTTCTGTATCTCTTAAATAATGCAGCACTGCCCCGGCTGCAATAGTGCCGAGTGTTAAAGCTTCAATTCCAAACCCCTTTAATGAATGTGTTTGAAAATGTTTAAGTAATAACTCTTTAGTATATGTTTCACTAAAGATCCATTCCTCTAAATGGTACGTATAAAATTTAGTTCCAAAATTTTCTTTGAATTGTTTTTGTTTGTTGCGTTGAAAAACAACTTCTGCAGGTTTTAAACTCTGCAATAATTTATCAGCATATTCTTTATTCCCTTCAGCAACAAAAAACTCCCCGGTGCTGATATCTGTAAAGGCCAATCCATATTGATCATTATGCTCATGAACAGCGGCCAGAAAATTATTACTGTTGTGTTCCAAAAGTTTATCATTGGTTGCAGTGCCGGGAGAAAGTAACTCAGTTACACCACGTTTCACAATTCCCTTTGCCAGTTTAGGATCTTCAAGCTGATCACAAATAGCCACACGATGTCCGGCTTTTACCAGTTTATGCAGGTAAGTATCTAATGCATGGTGTGGAAAACCGGCCAGTTCATTGCTGTTTGGAGATCCATTATTGCGTTTGGTTAATGTAATTCCCAGGATTTGTGAAGTGAGAATGGCATCTTCTCCAAAGGTTTCATAAAAATCACCCACCCTGAATAATAAGATGGCATCCGGGTACTTTGATTTAATTGCCCGGTGTTGCTGCATCAAGGGAGTATCTGTTCCTGCTTTTGCCATGGCGACAAAAATAAGCAAGCCACTTATTCAGCAACAGATTAATTGTTCAGATTATATAATTAAAGGAAAACAATCTCATATTCCAGCTCAGCAAATTTTTCAAACATAGCACTTACCCCACAATACTGTTCTTTCGACATCTTTACTGCCCTGCGAACTTTATCCTGCTCTTCTTCCTTTACTTTAATGTGGTATGTGATCTTTACCCAATTATAAGTTTTCGGAGGTTCAATAGTAAGATTTGCTTCAACATCCATACTAAAATCGCTGAATTCAACCCTCATTTTATTGAGCATGGATACCACATCGATCCCGGTACAACCAGCTAGGGAAGAGAGCATGAGCTTTTTGGGGCGGGGGCCGAGATCTTCCCCTCCATCATTTTCAGGGGTATCAATGGTAATAATATGGTTATCGACCTTGCTTTTGAAGGTCATTCCGCCTTTATAGCGGGTAGTAACAAGATGATCTGCCATGAAAGACTTTAATTTTGAAGGCAAACCTATGCATTTAACTCAATTTTTCTGCAAGCTTTAAAGAACCTTGCTAAAACTTGAAATAAAAAGGAGATTTTATTTGAGATTTTTAGCTGAATTCTCCTACCTTTGCCGTCCAAAAAATTAGTATTATGGCAAGAGTATGTCAGCTTACAGGAAAGGTACCGATGGGGGGAAATAAGGTATCTCACTCAAATATTAAAACCAAGCGTCGTTTTTTGCCTAACCTGCAAACTAAACGTTTTTTTCTGGCCGAAGAAGATAAATGGGTAACCCTTAAAATATCTACTGAAGGCATCCGTACAATCAACAAAAACGGATTGTACAATGTAGTGAAAGAAATGAGGGCAAAAGGAGAACATATTTAACAAGCATATTTAAATCGAGCTACAATGGCAAAGAAAGGTAACCGTGTTCAGGTAATTTTGGAATGTACAGAGCATAAAACATCCGGTAAAGCAGGTACAAGCCGTTACATTACCACCAAAAACAAAAAGAACACACCTGAGCGTATGGAGTTAAAAAAGTTTAACCCAATTCTCAAGAAAGTAACAGTTCACAAAGAAATTAAGTAAGAAAAATTAGTAGTGTCGTTGCCTTTATGCAAAAAGACATTCAACATTTGAGAGTAAACAATTTTCAAATTTGCTAGTTTTCAAATTTTCAAATTAGTATCATGGCAAAAGCAGCAAAAACGGCAATTAAGACAAAAGATCAGAAATCCGCAGCCGAAGCAAAAAACTGGAGTAAAGTAATTAAGGCTGTCCGCAGCCCAAAAACAGGTGCTTACACTTTCAAAGAAGCAATTGTGCACAAAGAGAAAGTGAAAGATTATCTGTCTCAAAAATAACTTATACCTGATCAGTATAGGCAAAGCTGTTCCAAATGAAAATATGGAGCGGCTTTGTTGTTTTTATACGATTGGGGTATCATTGTAATATTGTAAAGAAAACATACACATGGGATTGTTTGGAAAATTATTTGGGAAGAAAGAAAAAGAAAGCCTTGACCAAGGCTTAGAAAAAACCAAAGAAGGGTTTCTTGGAAAAATTGCAAGAGCAGTTGCAGGGAAAAGTATTGTTGATACAGAAGTGCTCGATAACCTGGAAGACGCCTTGATAAGTGCTGATGTTGGAATTGATACCACTGTTGAAATCATTCAACGTATTGAAGCAAGAGTTGAAAAAGATAAATACATTAATACTTCTGAGCTCAATTCAATCCTGCAACAGGAAATTGAAAATATATTAATTGATGCACCAACTGATTCAACGTATTCAAATTTTGAACTGCCTGCAGGTAAGAAACCTTTTATTTTAATGATTGTTGGTGTTAATGGTGTAGGTAAAACTACAACCATTGGTAAGCTTGCTCATCACTTTACCCAGGCGGGGAAAAAAGTGATGTTGGGAGCTGCCGATACATTCCGGGCAGCCGCAGTTGATCAATTAACCATCTGGAGTGAAAGGGCAGGAGTGCCGATTGTGAAACGGGAAATGGGTAGTGATCCGGCTTCAGTTGCATTTGATGCTGTAAGCAGTGCTGTTGCAAAAGACATTGATGTACTCATCATTGATACAGCCGGACGCTTGCATACCAAAACACATTTGATGGAAGAGTTGAGTAAAATAAAACGGGTTATTCAAAAAGTAATTCCTGATGCGCCTCATGATGTATTGCTTGTATTAGATGGGTCAACCGGGCAGAATGCAATTGAACAAGCCAAACAATTTACGGCGGTTACACAGGTAACCGGTTTAGTGATAACAAAATTAGATGGTACTGCCAAAGGCGGTGTGGTATTGGCTATTGCACATCAGTTTAAGATTCCGGTTAAGTTTATTGGTGTCGGTGAAAGAGTAGAAGATCTCTTGGTTTTTGACAAACATGAATTTGCAGATAGTTTATTCAGCCTCAAAAAATAAAAGTATTCGGAATAAAAATATACGTATAAAAACAAAAACCTCCTGTAAACAGGAGGTTTCTTTTTTGATTCTTTCGAACCTTATTTTTTCTTAGCAGCTTTCTTCTTAGGAGCAGCTTTTTTAGCAGCTTTCTTTTTAGGAGCAGCAGCTTTCTTTTTTGGAGCAGCTTTTTTAGCGGCTTTCTTTTTTGTTGCCATTTTTTGTAGAATTTAATGATTAGTAAAAAACTTAACAGGCTAAAAGTAAAAAAAATTCTGTATAAAAAAAATTTTTTTAAGCGCCTGCTTCTACCGGGGCCACAGAAACGAAAGTCTTATTGCTTTTTCCTTTTTTGAATTCAACCACTCCATCGGTTAATGCGAAGATGGTAAAGTCTTTACCAACACCTACATTTTTACCCGGATGATATACAGTTCCACGCTGACGAATGATGATGTTACCTGATGCTGCTGGTTGACCACCATATATTTTAACACCAAGGCGTTTGCTATGTGAATCACGACCGTTCTTTACACTTCCTTCACCTTTTTTATGTGCCATCTTATTCTAATTTGAGTATTTGAAATTTTTAAAATTTGAAAACTGAATCAATCCATTTTCAAATTTTATGCAATGCCTGTTACTTTAATTTGTGTGTATAAAGTACGATGTCCTTTTTTCTTGCGAAAACCTTTACGACGTTTCATTTTGAAAGCAATCACTGTTTTGCCTTTTCTCTCAGCAAGAATTTCGGCTTTCACTTTTACTTTAGCATCAGCACCAATGCTGATGTTTCCATCTGTATCCGCAAGTAATACATCAGAAAATTCAACCTGATCACCAGCATTCCCATCAATATGAGGGATATACAGGCTCTGGCCTTCTGTAACTCTAAACTGCTGACCGGCTATTTTAACAACTGCAAACATAACTTTCCAATATTAGGGCTGCAAAGGTAGGGATAAAAATGATTTGAAAACAAGTTTTACTCAAAAAAATACAGCCTCATTTTAACGGTGCTCTTTGATGTTGTAAAGCTACATTTGTGAGCTTAAAAGCGGGCTTCAGTATGAAAATTAAATCAATCCTTGCAAAGCCATTTGCAGGGTATATCTATAAGACTATTCAGAAAAATAAAGCATCAGCTGTTGTTGATCAGGAGAATATCATGAAACAGCTCTTGAAAGAAGGTAGAAAAACAGAATATGGTAAAGCAATCGGTTTAAGCGAGGTCACTACCTATCAAGAGTACAAACAAGCTGTGCCACTTTTAGATTATGAGCAAATGCGTACGTGGATTGATAAGATCATAGAGGGCAAACACAACGTACTCTGGAAGGGAAAGCCTTTATATTTTGCCAAAACCTCCGGCACAACCAGCGGCGTTAAGTATATTCCTATAACAAAAGATTCAGTAGGTAATCATTTTGGTACCGCCAGGAATGCAGCACTTTGTTATGCTGCAGAAACCGGGAACACCCGTTTTTTTGATGGTAAACTCATCTTTCTTTCCGGTTCACCTGAATTGGTAAGAATGGGCGATATTCCAACCGGCCGTTTAAGTGGAATATCGAATCACCTTATTCCAAAATATTTGCGCACCAACCAATTGCCTTCTTACGAAACCAATTGTATTGAAGATTGGGAAACAAAGCTTCAGAAAATTGTAGATGAAACCATCAACCAGAATATGACGCTGATCAGTGGCATTCCCCCCTGGATGCAGATGTATTTCGACGAACTAACCAACCGAACCGGAAAAAAAGTTGGAGAAATTTTTCCCAATTTCAGTGTAATGGTGCAGGGCGGTGTAAATTTTGAGCCGTATAAATCAAAGCTGTTTGAGAGCATTGGTAGAAAAATAGATTGTATTGAACTTTTTCCGGCCAGTGAGGGTTTCTTTGCTTTCCAGGATTCGCAGGAAGCTGAAGGATTATTGCTCAACAGTAATGATGGCATTTTTTTCGAATTCATTCCTGCAGATGAAATCTACAATGAAAATCCAGGAAGACTTCATTTGAAAGATGTGAAAGTGGGAGTAAACTATGCGTTGGTCATTAACAGTAATGCAGGTCTCTGGGGTTATAATCTTGGAGATATTGTAAGATTTGTTTCAACCAACCCCTACAGGCTTATTATAACCGGTAGAACGAAACATTTTATTTCTGCATTTGGTGAACATGTAATAGGTGAAGAAGTGGAACAAAGCTTATTAAAAGCTGCATCAGAAGATGGTGTTCATATAACAGAGTTTACAGTTGCTCCTATGATACAGCAGGGAGTAGGAAAAAGTTATCATGAATGGTTTATTGAGTTTGCAAATAAACCAGATAATATGAAACGATTTGAACAAATGATCAATGATAACTTAAGAGAGAAAAATATTTATTACGATGATTTAATAACAGGGAATATTCTGACACAATTAAAAATAACAGCTGTCAAAAAGAATGGATTCATAGATTACATGAAAAGTATTGGTAAATTGGGAGGACAAAATAAAGTGCCCCGTCTCAGCAATGATCGCAAAATTGCTGATGATCTGATGAAATGGGCTGAACATAATTAATATTAGCAGAGGATATACATGAAAAAAAGAATTGCCATTTTTGGTTCAACAGGTTCTATCGGAACGCAGGCGCTTACTGTAATAGAAACGAACCCCGAATTATTTGAAGTAGAAATTCTCACCGCACACACGAATGATGAACTCCTCATCAAACAGGCTCTTCAATTTAAACCCAATGCGGTTGTTATTGTTGATGAAAAGAAATACGACAAAGTAAAACAGGCTCTGTCTTCAACAGATGTAAAAGTTTTTACAGGTGAGCAATCGCTGGAAGAAGTGGCGGCTTTTGATACTTATGATATGATGCTTGCTGCAATTGTTGGTTTTGCCGGATTGAAACCAACACTCAAAGGCATTGAAAATAAAAAAGCAATTGCACTCGCTAATAAAGAAACCTTGGTTGTTGCCGGTGATATTGTCATGCAAAAAGCTGTCGAGAATAGAGTGCCGGTCATTCCCGTTGACAGTGAGCATTCAGCCATTTTCCAATGCCTTGTTGGAGAAGCAAGAAATAAAATTAATAAAGTTATTCTCACTGCAAGTGGAGGTCCCTTTCGGGGCAGGAAACCCAACTTTCTATTGAATGTAAAAAGAGATCATGCACTCCAACATCCCAATTGGAGTATGGGTGCAAAGATTACCATTGATTCTGCCACCCTTATGAACAAGGGATTGGAAATGATTGAAGCCAAATGGTTATTCAATCTTGCGCCCGAACAGATACAGGTGGTTATTCATCCACAAAGCATCATACACAGTATGGTTCAATTTGAAGATGGCAGCATTAAAGCACAAATGGGATTGCCCGATATGAAATTGCCTATTCAATATGCTATGGCATTTCCTCAAAGAATACCTAATCAGTTTCCCCGTTTTGATTTTAAGAGAGCAAGCACATTGAATTTTGAAGAGCCCGATCTGAAAACTTTCCGCAATCTTGCATTGGCAATAGAGGCTTTAAATAAAGGAGGGAACCTTCCCTGCATCATGAATGCTGCCAATGAAATTGCTGTATGGGCTTTTCTGCGGAACAGGATTGGGTTTTTAGATATGACCGATGTAATTGAAAAAACAATGAACTATGTTTCTTTTATTGAAAAGCCAACCCTGGAAGAATATTATGAAAGTGATGCTGAAGCAAGAAACTTTACAGCCTCTATGATTCAGATGTAATTTTTAACTAAAAAAATCATTATCTCCTTTCTTTTTTAATCGATATTTGCAGCTTTCGTACAAAAAAATGAAAACCACAGTTTAACTAATCAATATGTTATTAGCAATTAACCTGGCCGATTTTGGAATAAAAGCAGGACAATTATTATTGTCGCTATCCATCTTAATTATTTTCCATGAGTTTGGACATTTTATTACAGCCCGTTGGTTTAAATGCCGTGTGGAGAAATTCTATTTATTTTTTGATCCATGGTTTTCTTTATTTAAGAAAAAGGTGGGCGAAACAGAATACGGAATTGGCTGGTTACCATTGGGTGGCTATGTAAAAATTTCCGGTATGATTGACGAAAGTATGGATAAGGAAGCCATGAAGCTTCCTCCACAGCCATGGGAATTCCGCAGCAAACCAGCCTGGCAACGTTTAATCATCATGATCGCCGGAGTGACTGTGAATATTTTACTGGCATTTATTATTTATGCCATGATCTTATTTGTATGGGGTGAGCAAAAAATACCGTTAAGCAGTGTTAAGAATGGGATATGGATTACAGATACTTTGATGTATGAAGCAGGCCTGCGTAATGGTGATAAGATCATTTCAATCAATGACAAACCTGTTGATTATTTTGAAAATATCAATAAGAATATTATCACCAGCAAAAGCATTGTTTATGAAAGAAACGGTGTACAGCAAAAAATCATTTTACGTAAAGACCTGGTAGGTCAACTAATTGAAAGTAAAAGACGCAGAAGGCTAATTGAAGTTCGTGTTCCTGCACTTGTTGGGAAATTTGATAAAAAAGATACGAGTTATGCAAAACAATCAGGACTGAAAGAGGGCGATAAAATTGTTGCGGTTGATTCTGTACCATTTCAATTCTTTGATGAAATGATTCCATTGGTTGCACAAAAGAAAAACAGCCAGGTGGTACTCACCGTTGAAAGAAACGGAGAATTGGTAAACCTTGTATCCAAAACCAATGCCGACGGAAAAATTGGATTAGGTGGACTTGATGCAGAGGGATATGAAAAGGCAGGTGTATTTAAAATTGAAAATAAATCCTATGGATTTTTTGAATCATTTCCTGCCGGTGTAAGAAAATCTGTTGATAAATTAAATGATTATATCGATCAGTTTAAATTGATCTTAAATCCTGAAACCGGAGCTTACAAAGGGATTGGCGGGTTTAAATCAATGGGTTCCATTTTCTCATCAGTATGGGATTGGGAAAGTTTTTGGAATATCACAGCTTTCTTCAGCATCATTCTTGCTTTTATGAACTTATTGCCAATACCTGCATTGGATGGCGGTCATGTACTCTTCACTCTAATTGAAATGATTACTGGCCGTAAGCCGAATGAAAAATTTTTAGAGTATGCTCAAATTGTAGGAATGGTGATACTCTTTAGTTTGCTTATTTATGCAAACGGAAATGATTTCTTTGGTTGGAACAAATAATTTATAATTCTATACCAATCTTCTTCATTAAGATAGAGGCATTCATGCTTTGGCAGATGCCTCTTTTTAACTTGTAATCGAAATACAATTCATCTCCATTTACCTGCACATCAAAATGGTAATTGTGAATATTCGCAGGAAATTCATGTGCAAGGTTGGCCAACTCAAGATCATGTGTGGCTAAAATGCCAATAGCTTTGTGTTGCAGTAATTGTTTGATCAAGGCTTTTGAACCCGTATGTCTGTCATATGAATTGGTGCCACGCAAAATTTCATCCAGTAGAATAATAACCGGTTCATTGTTATTGACTGCATCAATAATTTGTTTGAGCATTTTCAGTTCAGCATAAAAGGTAGAAGTGCTTTCTTCCAGGTTGTCTTTTATGCGCATGCTGCTCATGATCTTCAAAGGTGAAAACGTTAAAGCATTTGCACACACAGGGGCACCCATCGCTGCTAATACCATATTTAAACCAATGCTGCGCAGGAACGTGCTTTTGCCTGCCATATTAGAACCTGTGATGAGATTAATCTGTTCTTTACCTGCTGTTGAGAAATCATTCAACACCGATTTTTGTTCTTCAATGAGCGGATGCCCTAATCCTGTTGTGATGAACACTGGTTCATCTGTTTTTAATTCAGGAAAACACCAATGCGGATGATTAAATGCAAGCGTGCCAAGACTGCTTAATGCTTCCAGTTCGGCCAATGCATAAAACCAATGACCAATCTGCTGATTGTTTTTTTGTTTCCATTTTTCCAGTTGCATCATCTGTTGCAGATCCCAGAGCAGAAATATATTCAGCGGAATAAATACAACCGGGTTTAGGCGATAATCAAAACGGTTGAAAATTTGTTTTAGTTGAAAGATTTGTTGTGATGCTTTTTGTTTACCGGCATGGAATTGTTTTTTTAAATCAACCAGCAAAGGATCTTTAAAAGTTACATGTTCAATGCAAGCGATGCTGTTTGAAAGAGTTTCCATTTCCGCTGTTATCTTATTGAGCTTTCGATAAAGCGGAATAATGATGCGGGTAATAGCAAAAGCAATGATCGTAAAAACCAAAAGTAACTGTAAAAAAAGCTGGTAGCTGATCACATCTAACAGAAAACTAACCAGTGTTCCCAGTGCACTAACAGGTATAAAATAACGGATTACATGCCAACTTTTTTTATTAATGAATTGATTGTTCTCTTGTAACCAGGCTTCCATTTTCTTTTCTGTTGATAGACTAATGGTTGACGACATACCATAAGCCTGTAACTCTTGCCGCCAACTGGTTTTAGTGATTAATTCCTGTACAGCTTTTTGTCTTGAAATAATTTTTTCAGCAATTGCAGGCTCAGATAGCCAATCTGCTATTCGTTGATTACCCTGTTGCGAATTTGCACGGTTGATGAATTGATAAACAGAAGCCCGGCCAAAAATATCCAGGTCGCCGGCATAGGGGTGTTCATCTTTATAAATTTCACTGCCATCTTTTTGATGTGTAAACTTGTGTTTCAGGTAAAGTAGTTCCTGTTCATTGATTGTTATCAATCGCTTGAAATGATTGATCGATTCTTTATTCACCAGATCTTTTTTCACAACAAACAAAAAGCAACCAAGCCCTGTAATAAACAGGGCAGCAGATACAGGAAGTCCGTACGGCCATAGTAACCAAATCAACAAAATACTCAACACTAAAATAAAAAGTCGTAACCATCCAAGTAACTGTCTGAGTTTGCCAAATTGGTTTAATTGAAGAGTTAAATCGTTTATCTGTTGTGTATAAAATGCTTCCGGATTTAATTTTGCTGCCATGCTGTAAAACTATGAAAGATGTGTACTGTCTATTCAGTTTTTGTGAAAGGCTTGTAAAACCTATTTTTCTTTGCCTTTCATGAGCAGAATTAAATGTATTTTTGCGTCCGTTTATACTTTGTACTTCGTACTTTGTATTTACAACTGGGGCTGCCTGGTTTTGACAGCATAGATCTTTGAAGGTGTAAGCATGCAGTGCGTTGGATAGTCAGCACTTTAATCTGAATATTCAAAAACTCAAATGGCAATACACAGTATGCCATGGCCGCTTAATCAGTGATTAGGTAGTCATTAGGGCCGCCGAACAGGTTGATCTGTTACCATGTTCCGCCGCCGACTCAAACACAAAACAGGTTGCTCTAACAGAAGCCTGCCTTCCGGCAGGCAGGGCTGTGACTGTTAGTTAAGACAACTACAGCTAAGTATTGCGTTGGTATGTTCATGTCCTGCGCAGTGCCTACAATCAATCATGAAATAAGCATGTAGAAAGCTTTTGCAGAATATGTTTGGACAGCGGTTCGAATCCGCTCAGCTCCACAAAAAAGGGTAACTCAATTATTGCGTTACCCTTTTTTATTTTTTGCATACTCTCTCTGATTTTTATTTCTTTCCTTCCAACTCTTTCAAATACTGCGTAGGCGTTTTGCCAAACTCCTGTTTAAATGCTTTGGAGAAATAGGATTGCGTTTGAATGCCTACGCTGTACATAATATCAGTAAGTGATATTTCGCCTTGTGTCATCAATGCTGCGGCTTTACGTAAACGAATGGTGCGTATAAAATCACCAATGGGCTGTCCGGTGATGCTCTTGATCTTGTTATACAACTTGGTTCGGCTCATGCCAATTTCAGTACATACAAAATCAATATCCATTTCCGGTTTTGATAAGTTGTTTTCAATGATGGTTAGCAGGTCTTCCATAAATTGTTTGTCTTTGGATGAGTGTGCCAACTCTTTAACTTCTGCATGCTGATCTTTTCGGTAATGCAATCTTAATTTTTCTTTTTGTGCAAGGATGTTACGCATGGTTAATTGCAGCAGATCAATACTCAGCGGTTTTGAAAAATAATAATCTGCGCCTGTTTCAGTTCCTTCAATGCGTGATTCCAAACCATCTTTTGCGGTAAGGAGTATGAACGGAATATGAGCCGTTTCAACAGAGGTTTTTATGAGTCTGCAATATTCAATACCATCCATCACCGGCATCATGATATCGCTGATGATGAGATCGGGAAAATGCTCCAATGTTTTTTCCATGGCTTCTTGTCCGTCAGCCGCTTCAATGATCTTGTATTGTTGTTCCAACGATTCTTTAAGGAAGGATCGTAACTCTGCATTGTCATCCGCAACAAGAACGAGATATTCTTTTGCATGAACGGGTTCTTTATCGGTAGTTGATTGTGTAATTATTTCAAGGGTTGAAGGTAAAGCAGGCTGTGCTGTTAAGCTTTCCAAACGTACCGGTGAATCCATGTTCTTCATCCATTGTTCTTTCTTGTTATAAGCAGTTTTGCTTGCAGGAATACCAATGATAATTTCAGTGCCTTTGTTGTATTCGCTGTACACCGCAATATTTCCTTTGTGTAATTGTGTAAGGGTTTTAATGAATGCTAAGCCAATACCCGAGCCAAGATGGGTATCAGACACACGATAGTAACGTTCAAACAAATGTGGAATCGATTCTTTGGATATACCTGTGCCGTTATCTGCAATGCGGAAATAAATAAAAGGTTCAGATGAATTGTTATGCCTGATCAGCAGTTCATTCTCAAACTGCGGTTGAAATTTGTTTAACGAATCCAATACCTGCAACTGTACCTGTCCGTAATCCTGTGTGTACTTAAATGAATTACTCAACAAATTAATGATGATTTTTTCCAATACCTGCCGGTCGAACCATACTTCGTTAAATTCAGTATTACCGGAAACGGTGAACGAAATATTTTTCTGCGTGGCCAGTTCGCTAAACTCTTCTGCAATTTCATCCACAAACAACGGAATGCTGCCCGGCATTACCTGTAAGCGTAATGCACCTGATTCAGCTTTTCTGAAATCCATCAGTTCATTGATCAGTTGCAGCAAGCGGTTGGCGTTCCGTTGAATGACCTGATACACATGATTGTTCTTTGAGTCTGCATCTTCTTTTAATAATTTCTCAACAGGTCCTGTAATCAACGACAACGGAGTTCTGAATTCATGCGAGATATTGGTAAAGAATTGTAACTGCATCTGATGGATCTCTTCTTTCTTTTCTTCCTCATAGCGTTGCAATTGAATTTTTCTTCTGATGCGGTAGATATAAAACCCTGCACTCAATAACGCTATTATACCCAATAACCGAAACCACCAGGTAGCCCAGAAGGGTGGAGTAATGATGATCTGAATGCTATAACCTTTTTCATTCCACACGCCATCGTTGTTTGATGCTTTAACGGTGAAAATATATGTGCCCGGACTTACATTGGTGTACGATGCACGTTGTTCAATGGCGGCCGTTATCCAATCGTTATCCCAGCCTTCGAGTTTATATACAAAGTGATTGTTTTCTGATGCCGTGTAATTCAATGCAGCAAAGCCGAATGAAAACGTTGCTTGTTTGTAAGTGAGGTTTAGTTCATCTGTAAAACTGATGTCTTTATTGAGCAGTTCGCTAATGCCACCAACAACCGGTTTGTTCTGTACCTGCAAATCAGTTACAAATACCGGCGGCACAAATGCATTCACCTGAATGTCGTTCGGGTAAAAACTATTAAAACCATTCACCCCGCCGAAATATATCTGCCCATCTCTTGTTTTTAAATAAGCATTGGCTTCAAACTCCATATCCTGCAAACCATCGCCTGTATTATAGGTGCGTACTGTTTTCGTTTTCGGATCGAGTTGTTTTAAACCATTGGAAGTGGAGATCCACAAGTGACCACTGTTATCTTCAACAATACCTTTAATGAACAAAGAAGCTAACCCATCTGCATCGGTAAAAACAGAAAAACGATTGGCTGTTTTATCAAACAAATACAAACCGGCCTGCCCCACCCACACATTTCCTTTACTATCGGTAAACAGTGCACGTATATCAGGTTTCTTATCATCCTGGTGAAAGTAATGTTCAAACTCACCGGTTACAGCATTCAGTTTATTTAATCCGCCATCGTCGGTGCCGATCCATGTATTGCCTTCTTTATCCTGCATAATGGAAATAATGTTATTACCCATAATGGAGGTTTTTCCTGTTTTACTTTTTCTTACAGGTGTAAACGTTTTATTGTTCCGGTCGAATAAATGTAAACCACCGTAGTAGGTACCAATCAGGAGTTGTTTGTTCTTATCTTCAAAAATGCATTGAATATAATCGGATGTAATGCTGCCATTGCTTGTTGTATTGCTGCGGTAACGGGTAAAATTATTTCGGGCTTTAATATATGAACACAACCCTCCGCCCCAGGTAGCGATCCATAAATTGCCATCGCTGTCTTCTTTGAGGTCGATCACTTCATTCGAGCCTAAACTTGATTGATTGAACGGATCGTATTTATAATGTGTAAAGCTGTTAAGTTTTCGATTGAATAGATTCAATCCGCCTCCATCGGTACCAACCCATATTTTCCCCTGCCGGTCTTCACAAAACGTTTTTACATCGTTATAACTTAAACTGTTTTTGTAAGGCTTCTGCCGGTAGAGATTAAATTTTTCAGAACCTGGTGTATATAAATTAACCCCTCCACGATGTGTGCCGATCCATAAATTACCCTGCCTGTCTTCGTACAAAACAGAAACGGTACGCTGACTTAAACTGTTGGGATTATCGGGTTGATATTGATAATTATAAAATTTGCCTGTTGTATGATCAAACTTATCGAGCCCGCCATTTACCGAGCCGATCCAAGTTCCTCCTTCCTTAGTAACATAAACAGAGCGAACAAGATTACTGCTGATGGATGTTGCATCGGCTGCTTTATGAAGATGCTGTTGTGAAGTTCTGAACGACGGATTAAAAACGATCAAGCCGTTATCATCCATACCCAACAGGAGCGAACCGTTCTTATCTTCTGCAATAGAACGGATAGCCTGTTTCCCTGCTGCGATAGGTTGCGGAGTGATAGCTGAAAAGTCATCGCTGCCATTATTGTATAAGTACAAACCGGTTTCGGTACCCGCCCAAAAATTACCATGGCTGTCTTCAAAAAAAGTAAAGATGTGCAGTTCCTGTGCAGTTGCATTGATGCTGTTGCGGCAAGCGATTCGTTTAAAATTGTTCTTTTCCTGGTTGTACAAGTTTGCGCCGCCACCGGACGTGCCGATCCAGATCCTTCCTTTTGTATCGCCGTAAATAGAAGTGATGTAATTGCTGCTGATACTTTTCGGATCAGTTGGTTTATGCTTCAACCGTATAAAACGATTCAGCTTCGGATCAAATTTATTGAGACCGTTCAGCGTACCCACCCAAAGGAAATGTTGTTTGTCTTCGTACAGGCTGGTAATATAATTATCGCTGATGCTGGCACTGTCGGTAGAGCTGTTGCGGTAAATAATCATCTGCGAACCGTCGTACCGGTTCAACCCATCCCTGGTACCAAACCAAAGAAAGCCACGGTTATCCTGCAGAATTGTTTCAACCGTACTGTTTGAGAGTCCGTTCTCACTTTTTATATGCCGGAAGTTTATAGGGGGAGCCTGTGCATCGCTATAAACATATACAAAGCAGGTACAAATAAGGCAACAGATACGCAAAATATAAGACGATAGACGCATGGCAAAAGATAGAATGCTGCTGAAAAGTAATCGTTTCTGTTCAAGTTAGTGTAAAAGATTGTTTCAAAAGTACATGCCGTAAAAGTATGACGATTAGAAACAAACTTGTGATGGCTGGGATAAAAGCTTGCGCAGCAGTCAGGTTAGATTTGATCTCTTTAGCAAGCAATAGATTTTTTTAAAACAAAACTGCTCAACGATGAAATTGAAAAAAAGATTGTGCCAATACGGCCTTGTTATTTTCCTTCTTTTTTGTAATCATGTAATTTTTGCACAGGCACGTACTGTTAGCGGTAAAGTAACTGATGGAACGGGTAGTCCTGTAGCTGCTGTTACGGTTAATTTAAAAGGGAAGCAAACTGCTACAACCACAGCAAGTGATGGTAGCTTCAGGCTCAGTAATATTAGC
The DNA here is from genome assembly GCA_046593655.1 of Lacibacter sp. Classification (GTDB taxonomy): domain Bacteria; phylum Bacteroidota; class Bacteroidia; order Chitinophagales; family Chitinophagaceae; genus Lacibacter. Next base: position 31,022 of record JBKJNM010000239.1, read on the forward strand.
ACAGGCGATGTAATTGTTTTCAGCTCGATTGGTTATAACACGATCGAGCAAACAGTTGGCTCCGGCTCCAGCTTATCGGTAACACTTACCACTGCTGCCGGTAACCTCAACGAAGTGGTTGTGGTTGGTTACGGTAGTACAAGAAAAAGAGATCTCACCGGATCAGTTGCTACTGTTTCGTCCAAAGATTTTCAAAAAGGACAGATCTCCACACCCGAACAAATGATTGCCGGTAAGCTACCCGGTGTATCTGTTATATCAAATGGTGGCCAGCCTGGTTCGGGCAGCACTATCCGTATCAGGGGCGGTTCATCCATTCGTGCAAGCAATGATCCATTGATCGTGATAGATGGAGTACCACTTGATGCTGGTGGTATTTCCGGTGCCGGAAATCCGTTAAGTTTTATTAATCCCAACGATATTGAATCATTTACGGTGTTGAAAGATGCATCGGCTGCTGCTATTTATGGCACAAGGGCATCGAATGGTGTGATCTTAATTACAACCAAGAAAGGAACCGGTGGAAAATTGCGTATGAATTTCAGCACTTCAGTTTCTGCATCATCCATTACCAAAAAAGTAGATGTGCTGAGTGCTGATGAGTTTCGTGCAATCGTAAACGCAAAAGGAACACCTGCACAAAAAGCCATGCTGGGTACTGCCAATACCGATTGGCAGGATGAAATTTATCAAACAGCATTGGCAACCGATAATAATTTAACCATCAGTGGTGGTATTAAAAAATTACCATACCGGGTTTCATTTGGGTACACCAATCAGAACGGTGTGTTACGTACAGATAATCTGCAACGTACCTCTATATCACTTGCATTAAATCCTTCCATTTTCAACAATCATTTAAAAGTTGATCTCAACCTCAAAGGAAGTGGGCAGCAAACAAGATTTGCAAATACAGGTGCCATTGGTGGAGCCATCAGCTTCGATCCTACACAACCTGTTTATTCTGGTAAAAATGATAACCGGTTTGGCGGTTACTACGAATGGCTTGATCCATCTACTGCAACAGGGTTGGTAAATCTTGTAGGACGTAACCCACTGGGTTTATTAAATCAATCATTTAATAAAAGCAATCCATTCAGAAGCATTGGTAACCTGCAACTCGATTATAAATTTCATTTCCTGCCTGAGTTGCGGGCAAACCTGAATATGGGTTATGATGTTTCTGAAGGAAGAGGAACCACATTTGTATCGGATAGTGCCGCTTCGGATTATGCAGCCGGCGGTGTTGGTGGACAAAGCAATAAATACAGACAGCAGCGCACAAATACTGTTTTTGATTTTTATCTCAACTACAATAAGCTCTTCAGCAATATTAAAAGCAGGGTAGACTTAACAGCCGGGTATTCCTATAATAATTTTCTCAGCACACAACATTTCTACGCCAGTTATAATGCAAGAGGTGTAAAATATCCAAACTCCGATCCTGCTTTTTCATTCAATAAACCTGAAAACACATTGGTATCGTTTTTCAGCCGTTTGAATTATACATTCAACGATAAGTATTTGCTTACAGCCACTATTCGTCGTGATGGTTCAAGCCGCTTTGGGGCCGATAACAGATGGGGGCTTTTCCCGTCGGTAGCATTTGCCTGGAAGATCAACGATGAGAGTTTTCTTTCATCAAGTAAAGTGGTATCTGATTTAAAATTACGACTTGGATATGGTGTAACCGGTCAGCAGGATGGAATTAATAATTATGATTTTCTTTCTTTCTATAGCCTCAGTTCGCCCAACGCTACTTACCAGTTTGGAAATACATATTACCAGATGTATCGACCCGGTGCATACAATCCCAACATTCGATGGGAAGAAACAACTACGATGAATGTGGCGTTAGATTATGGTTTCTTCAACAACCGTATCAATGGTAGTATCGACGTGTATAAACGAACAACCACTGATCTGCTGAACAATATTCCACAACCTGCCGGTACAAATTTCTCAGCTTTCTTTATTGCGAACGTGGGCAGTATGGAAAACACAGGTGTTGAATTTAACATCAATGCAGAGCCGGTAAAAAATAAAATATGGACATGGGAAACCGGTTTCAATATTACCTACAATAAAAATCGCATCACAAACCTTACGGTAGTTCCACACGATCCAACCTATCGTGGTATACAGGCAGGTGGCATTGCAGGTGGTATTGGCGGAGGTTTTTCACAAATACAACAAGTGGGCTATAGCCGCAACACGTTTAACCTTTATCAACAGGTGTACAATGCAAATGGCAAACCGGTTGAAAACGTTTTTGTAGATGTAAATGAAGATGGCATTATTAACCAGGATGATCTTACAAAAACAAAAAGTGCAGTACCAGATGTATTCATGGGCTTCACTACCAATGTTAGTTACAAGCGATTCTCTGCCGGCTTTGTGTTGAGGAGCAGTATTGGGAACTACGTTTATAACAATGTGTTCAGTAATGCAGGTAACCAGTTGCAGATACTTGGTAATTATGTGTTGTACAATGCTTCTGCTAATTATCTCGAAACAAAATTTAATGGCAACAGTAATAATTTATTGAGCGATTATTATATTCAGAACGCATCATTCCTGCGAATGGATAACCTCACATTCGGGTATGATGTGGGACAGATCCTTCGTAAAAAAGCATCACTGCGTTTAAACGCATCTGCACAAAATGTTTTTGTTATTACAAAGTACAAGGGGCTTGATCCTGAAGTAAGCTCCGGTGTAGATAATAATTTTTATCCACGCCCACGCATTTTTACATTGGGTCTTAATCTTAATTTCTAATCTCATCGATAAGTAAAACTGAAAATAAATTGTATGAAACAAAATCTTCTTAAAACAGCAGTGCTGCTCATTACAGCAGTGGGCGTGTTAACGGGCTGTATTAAAAAACTTGATCTTGTTCCGGTAAATGATATTACTGCAGATGCAGTATATAAAACTGCATTGGGTTACAAACAGGCATTGGCCAAAGCGTATGGTTCATTTGCACTTACAGGTAACACTGGAGGGGGAGGTTCACCCGACGTATCATCGCAGATCATTGCCGATGAAGGGAATTCTGATTTTCTTCGTCTCTACTGGAACCTGCAGGAATTAACAACCGATGAATCTGCATGGACCTGGCAGAATGATGCAGGCATACGTGGCTTGAAGGAAATGAGTTGGTCATCCGGCAACCCCATTATTGCAGGATTATACTATCGTTCATTTTTTCAAATAACAGTGTGTAATGATTTCATTCGTCAATCAAGCGATAGTAAAATCAGTGAACGTGGATTTACAGGAAATGATGCAGCCGAGATAAAAAAATACAGAGCTGAAGCAAGATTCCTGCGTGCCTATCAATACTGGGTGTTGATGGATTTATTTGCAAGCCCACCTTTTGTAAATGAGAATGCGCCAATTGCTACGGGTTTGCCAAAGCAGATCAGTCGTGCAGAGCTGTTTGCTTATATCGAGTCAGAATTAAAAGCAATTGAAACAGAGTTGGCCGGTGCAAAAACAAATGAATATGGCCGTGCTGATAAAGCAGCTGCATGGGCATTACTTGCACGCCTGTATTTAAATGCAAAAGTGTACACCGGTACTGAAAAATATACAGAAGCTATTGCCAATTGTCAGAAGATCATACAGGCTGGTTATACATTGCACCCAACCTATCGCAATTTAACCATTGCAGATAATCATCTCAATACAGATGAAAATATTTTCACCATTGCGTACGATGCAAGGTACACACAGAACTGGGGTGGTACCACGTACATGGCACATGGTCCCGCTGCAGTACCCGGAAGTATTTCCGGTACAAGTGGTAACTGGGGTGGCCTGCGTCATTCACAACAGTTTGTTGATCTCTTTGCTGATCCTTCTGGTAATACTGATACACGTGCACAGTTTTACACAACCGGTCAAAATAAAATTATGACGGAGTTATATGTTGGCACCGACGGATATTCTTCGTTCAAGTATCGGAACAAAACAAGAGCAGGTGCCCCTGCACCCAATGCCGACCCCAATGGAAACTGGACCGACATTGATTTTCCATTGTTCCGTTTAGGCGAAATCTATCTCATTTATGCAGAAGCTGTACTTAGAGGAGGAACAGGTGGCAGCAGCGGACAGGCATTAACGTATATGAATCTCTTGCGTACACGTGCATACAATGGAAGTGTTGCCGGGAATATAACAGCCGGTAATCTTACACTTGATTTTATTTTGAATGAACGTGGCCGTGAATTGTATTATGAAGCACACAGACGTACCGATCTTATCCGCTTTGAGAAATTTACAACAGGTACGTATCTCTGGGCATGGAAAGGTGGAGTAGCAGCAGGAAGAGCAGCCGATACCAAGTATAATATCTTCCCAATACCTGCTACTGATCTGTCATCGAATCCTAATCTGAAACAGAATACCGGTTATTAAACCCGATAACTAAAAATTATACAAATGAAACAAATTATAAATCGTGTATCAGCAATAGTCATCTTCAGTATGGTATTGCTTGCATGTAAAAAAGATATCAAGCAAACGGTGAAAACCGATGGCATTGCTGCTGTTATTACATTGGCACCGGCAACAGTTGTGCTTACAACAGCTACGGCAAGCGATACGGTTTCTGCCATCAACTGGTCACGTGCCGACTTTGGTTACAAAGCAGCAGTGAATTATACCGTTGAGTTTGTAAGAACCGGCAACCCCTTCAGTGCTGCAAAAAAAGTAAACGTTGGTAGTGCAGCTCAACTGAAATATACAGGTGCTGTATTAAACGAAGCGGCTATTGGGTTAGGTATTGCAGCCGGTACAACCGGTGTAATTGATATACGTATCAAATCATCTTTAAGTGATTCAACATTTATATATTCTGCCATTGCTAAACTTACTGTAACAACGTACCAGGTTGAATTTCCGGCCTTGCTGGTACGTGGAGGAAATGCCTGGATTACACCTGCAATAAGAACAAAAGGGTTCGTATTAACATCACCAAATTATGATGGTAAATACGAAGGCTATATCAATCTCCCTAATGCAGATGGTTATGGTGGCGATGCATTAAAATTACAAGTGCAAAGTACAGGTGTGCAATATGGATGGGGAGGAAGCAGCACAACCATGGCTGCAGGTGCTGGAGGCAATCTGTGGTTTACACCAGCGCCGAATTACATGAAAGTGAATGCAGATATCAATGCAGGAACGGTGAACTTTGTGCCTGTTCGATTTTATTTGTCAGGCGATCATAATGGATGGAGTACTTCTGCAACACCTATGACCTTTGATGCGTTGAATCACCAATGGATTGCTAACAATGTTGCATTTATGGCCGGTAATAAATTTGTATTCACCAGCAATGGTAATTACAATATCAGTTATAAAGTGAATGCAGCAGGTAAACTTGTATATGCAGGTCCGCCCAACTGGGCTGGTACAAATATCAGTGCACCGGGAACAGGAACCTATACTGTAATACTTGATTTAAGTGCGGGTAATGGAAGCTATTCGTATAAAATTCAATAACGATTATGCGAAAAATATCCAGTATAACAGTACTGTTTTTTTTTGCCATTCTTGCAACAGGTGGCTGTAAGAAAAAGAAACCGGTTGAGCCGCAACCTGAACCACCCCTGGTTGTTGTTACGAGTGGTTTTACAAAAGGTGCTGATGTAGGCTGGGTAACAGAAATGGAAGCATCAGGCAAAAAATTTTACAATGCAGCAGGCACAGAAATGGAATGTATGGCATTGATGAAATCGCTTGGGATGAATAGTATTCGCTTACGTGTGTGGGTAAACCCAAGCCCATCATGGAACAATGCAACCGATGTAGTAGCAAAAGCGGTTCGTGCAAAAAATCTTGGTATGCGTGTGATGATCGATTTTCATTACAGTGATTCATGGGCCGATCCCGGTAAACAAACGAAGCCCGCTGCATGGGCTGCCATGAATTTTGCAGATATGAAAAATGCCTTGTCAGCACATACTACTGATGTGTTGAATCAATTAAAAACGGCAGGTGTTACACCAGAATGGGTGCAGGTTGGTAATGAAACCAACAATGGCATGTTATGGCCCGAAGGAAGAGCATCAACGAGCATGAGCAATTATGCTCAACTGGTGAATGCAGGCTATGATGCAGTAAAAGCGGTATTTGCTTCTGCAAAAGTAATTGTGCATGTATCGAATGGATGGGATAATTCTTTGTTCCGATGGAACATTGGCGGATTGATTAACAACGGTGCAAAGTTCGATGTGATTGGTATGTCGTTATATCCTTCTTATGTGGCAGCAAGTTGGGCAACAGCTAATCAACAATGTCTTGCCAATATGAATGATATGGTAGCACGGTACAATAAAGAAGTGATGGTGGTTGAAGTTGGTATGCCCTGGGATAATGCAGCGGAATGTAAATTATTCATCACAGATTTGATTGCAAAAACAAAATCGGTAACCGGCAATAAAGGAACGGGCGTATTGTACTGGGAGCCGCAGTGTTATGGCGGTTGGAAAGGATATACACTTGGTGCGTTTGATAACAGTGGGAAACCTACGGTTGCAATGGATGCATTTAAAAATTAGAACTGCGTTCCATAAATTGTATTTGCTTTTCAGGCATAAAAGAACTGATATTGGAAAACCAGATCAGTAGTTTTTAAATTCCTTCCTCTGTTTCTACAGAGGAATTTTTTAGTTACATCCGCAGAACCGTAATACTTTTATAGATAATAGAAATAATAAACCATTCAATCATTGCAGGGAAAAAATATAGAATGAAACAAAGAATAATTACAATTTTTACAATGGCAATGCTTACCGGCATTTGTTCATATGCACAACGCAAACAGGTGAATATCGATAACAATTGGAAATTTGCATTTGGTCATGCGGCCAATCCTGAGAAGGATTTTAACTACAGTATAAAAACTATTTTCTCCAAATCGGGTGGAGCTACAGGCACAGCTATTGATGCACGGTTTAACGACAGCAGTTGGCGTACACTCAACCTGCCGCATGATTGGGCGGTGGAACTTCCTTTTGCATTCGTCGATAATTTTGATGTGGAAAGTCATGGTTATAAACCGGTAGGTGGTTTGTTTCCTGCAACCAGTATTGGTTGGTACCGGAAACATTTCACAGTAGTGAAAGTAGATTCAGGTCGCCGTTTTCAATTACAGTTCGATGGAATTTTCCGTGATGCGAATGTTTGGGTCAATGGATTTTATCTCGGCAATAATAAAAGCGGATATGTAGGAGTGAATTATGATATAACGGATTTTCTCAACTATGATCGCAACAACGTCATTACAGTTCGTGTTGATGCTACACAATACGAAGGTTGGTTTTACGAAGGTGCAGGCATCTACCGTCATGTATGGCTCAACAGTTATCCCAATACACATATTGCAACGGATGGTGTGTTTGCTTATGCAAACATCAATGGTAATAAAGCAACCTTGAATGTAGAGACAACTCTTGCAAATGAGTATGCTACGGGCGGCAATTATTCAATCAACACTTATTTAACCGACAGACCCGGAATGAAAATAGGCGCTGCAAAAGAAACAGCACTTACAATTAACAGCAACGAAGAGAAAACAATCAAGCAGATCATTAATGTTGCAAGTCCAACATTATGGTCGTTAGAAAATCCATACCTCTATCGTGTAGTGGTGGAGTTAAAACAAAATGGAATAGTGATCGACAGTAAGAAACTTCGTTTTGGTTTTCGTACGATTGAAATTAAAACGAATGGCGTGTTCTTAAACGGAAAGTATATCAAAATTTTTGGGACAAACAATCACCAGGATCATGCAGGTGTTGGAAGCGCATTGCCCGATTATTTACAATACTATCGCATCAGTTTATTAAAAGAGTTCGGTTCAAATGCTTATCGTACCAGCCACAATGCACCAACACCCGAGTTGTTAGATGCATGTGATAGTTTGGGTATGCTGGTGATGGATGAACAACGGTTATTGAACAGTGGTGCCGAGTATATGGATCAGTTTGAACGTTTGGTAAAACGTGACCGTAGTCGAACATCTGTTTTTATGTGGAGCATCGGTAACGAAGAAGGTTGGATTCATACCACATCACATGGTAAACGTATCGCTGAAACCTTCATCAGTAAATTAAAACAACTCGATCCAACACGTACCTCTACTTACGCTGCAGATCTTGGCAATGTATATAAAGGTGTGAACGAAGTAATTCCTGTACGCAGTTTTAACTATCGCCAATTTGCTGTTGCAGATTATCATAAAGATCATCCCAATCAACCCATACTTGGTACGGAGATGGGCAGCACCGTTAGTACCCGTGGCATATTGGCAAAAGATTCCATTCGTGGATACTTACCTGATCAGGATATTACAGCGCCATGGTGGGCAAGCCGTGCAGAAGAGTGGTGGAAGCTGGCAGCAGTGAATGATTATTGGCTCGGCGGTTTTATCTGGACGGGTTTTGATTACCGTGGTGAACCAACACCCTTCAAATGGCCCAATATCAATTCGCATTTTGGTGTGATGGATGTTTGTGGCTTTCCCAAAAATATTTATTACTATTATCAAAGCTGGTGGACAGATAAAGATGTGTTGCATATTTCTCCGCATTGGAACCATCGTAACGAGTGGGGACAACCGAAAAAACAAATTGATGTGTGGGTAAATAGTAATGCTGATGATGTAGAGATATTCTTAAACGGAAAAAGTTTAGGGAAAAAAGACATGCCACGTAATGGTCATCTGCAATGGCAGGTTGAATTTGAACCGGGTAAACTGGAAGCAGTTGCATATAAGAAGGGAAAAAAACTTACATCGAAAGTTGAAACAACCGGTGTACCTGTTGAAGTGGTTTTAACACCGTACAAAACAACCATGCTTGCTGATGGTAAAGATGCAACAGTGATGAATGTAACGGTGGTTGATCGTGAAGGTAGGGAAGTACCGGTTGCAGATAACCTGATCAGATTTAATATTGAAGGTGATGGAAAAATTATTGGTGTTGGTAATGGCGATCCCAGCAGCCATGAACCTGATAAAAGTGCGGATGGTACATGGCAACGGAGTTTATTCAATGGCAAGTGCCAGGTGATCATTCAATCAGGAACAAAGTCAGGAATCATTAAAGTTGAAGCAAGTGCCAATAGTTTATCCAGTGGTTCAACGGATGTAATGACTGTTTTACCAGAGAAGGCCAATACAATTACCATTGATGAAAAGTATAAACTCAAAGGTGAAGCAGCGAAGCCAAGAACTGTAGATCAAATGTTAGGTGCAGATATTTCTTTCTTACCTGAGTTGGAAGCACAAGGCATGAAGTTTTCTGATAAAGGGGTAACAAAAGATGCCATTGAAATAATCAAAGATCATGGTATCAACTATGTGCGTTTGCGCATTTTTCATGATCCTGCACATGATAGTGGTTACTCGCCTAAGAAAGGTTTTTGCAATTTGGATTATACCAAGCAAATGGCGAAGCGTGTAAAAGCTGCCGGCTTAAAACTCTTACTCGATTTTCATTACAGCGATTACTGGGCCGATCCCGGCAAACAATACAAACCTGCGGCATGGAAAGATCTTTCGTTTGAAGAATTAAAAAAGTCGTTGTACGATTATACAAAGAAAGTAATGGAAGAACTAAAGGCGCAAGGCACAACGCCTGACATGGTACAGGTAGGTAACGAGATCAATCATGGTATTGTATGGCCCGATGGTAATGTGAGTAATATTGATCAACTGGCGCAATTACTTTGTGCTGGAACAGCAGCAGTAAAAGCCGTTGATCCAACAGTGCAGATGATGTTGCATGTAGCATTGGGTGGACAAAACAACGAATCGGTTTTCTTTATTGATAATATGATTGCCCGTGGTGTTCACTTTGATGTAATTGGACAGTCGTACTATCCTAAATGGCATGGAACCTTAGCTGACCTGGAAAATAATCTCAATGATTTGGTTCGTCGCTATAACAAAGATGTGATTGTGGTAGAATATTCAGCTTTGAAAGAAGATGTAAATAAAATTGCATTTGGATTACCGGGTGGTAAAGGAAAGGGTACCTGCATATGGGAGCCACTGAGCACATGGGAGAAATTTTTTGACACTGATGGGAAGTCGAATGAGCATTTACCGTTGTACGATGAAATGAGTAAGCAGTATTTACAGGCTAAATAAACAAGTTGCCGTATTTAATCTTTCAAAAAATAATGATAGCCCGTCAAACTCAACCATGACGGGCTTTTTTGTGCTCCAAAGCCAGTAATAGCAAACCCTTTTTCTGCCATTCAAGAAAATCATCTGTGCAAATAAAAAAAAATGCTGGTAATTTACAATTGCTTGGAAAAACAAAAGTCATATAAAAATATTAAAGACTTACAACGCCGCATTGCAGTTTATGAAGATGAAACTGCCTATAAAGAATTGTTTTTTATTTTATTTAATTCTCTCACAAGGTTTTCAACCGGTATTGTTCAATCAAAAGAAACAGCTGAAGAAATTGTTTCGGATATGTTTATTCATTTGTGGAATGAAAGAAGCAGATTGGCAGATATTGATGATCTGCAACTTTATTTATTCATTGCGGTTAAAAATAACTCACTTCGAAAATTAAAGCAGGAAAACAAGCATCGTACTTTATCCATTGATGAGTTTAATATTGATATGGACTCTGCTTATCAAAATCCTGAGGACAAGGTTTTATCAGCCGAATCGCTGCGTAAAATTGAATCTATCATTGAAAGCCTGCCGCATAGAGCAAAGCTTATTCTGAAATTAGCTAAAGAAGATCGGTTGCGTTATAAAGAAATTGCTATACTTTTAAATATCTCAGTAAAAACCGTTGACCACCAACTTGCTATCACCCTCAAAAAGTTAGCTATAGCCTTAGGATCAACTTTTCGGAAGAAAAGTTAAAAATTTGTTGAAAGTCGTTAGGGGATTTTTTCGTTTTTTGACTCCTTATTACACTATACGTATGAACAAGGACAAAATCTGGCATTTATTTGCACGAAAACTAACTGCAGAAGCAAGCAATGAAGAATTGCACGAACTTGATCAACTTGTTCAGGAAGAGTCCTCTCAATATTATGAGTTAAAGTCCATCATACATCTTTGGGAACAGGAGCTCCAGCAAGATGCAGAATACCTCGAGGCAACTTATCATCTGCACTTCGAGAAAATGAAAAAATTGGGTTTGGAACCCGGTATTTCAGAAGAAAAAGAAAAAACAGGCTACCGTCATCGTCTTTCAATTTTTTCAGGAGTTAAAGTTAAAGTGGCTGCAGTTGGTTTGTTTTCGGCAATCATCATCATTGCAGTAACGTTTGGGTTTCTCAAGAATAAAGAAAACGCTCCGATTGTTGTTTCGGAAAAAGGCTCAGCACTTAAAAATGAAGTTGTTGTTAAAAGAGGATCTAATACTCAATTCAAGCTGCCCGATGGCTCAACCGTTTGGCTCAATGCGGGGAGTAAATTGAATTATGATAAAATCAATGAATCAGGAGTGAGGGAAGTTTATTTATCAGGTGAGGGTTATTTTGATATTGTAAGAAATTCAAAGCGTCCTTTTATTATTCATACATCAACAATTGATATCAAAGTATTAGGTACACAGTTTAACGTAAAGGCCTACCCCGATGATAAAACGGTAGAAACAAGTCTTATTCATGGAAGTGTGGAAGTTGTTGTTAAAAGCAGGCCCGAAGAAAAATACTTACTGAAACCAAATCAGAAATTGGTTTTAATGAACGAAGCATATGGCATAAAGACAGTTAAAGAGCAGCGTATTTTAACAGCAAACATTCCTATCGTTACAATTAAAAAACTGAGTTATATAAATGGAGATACCTCAGCAATTGAAACATCCTGGATCAAAAACAAACTGTCTTTTGAAGATGAAAGTTTTACAGACCTCGCCAAACGATTAGAAAGATGGTATGATGTGGAGATAAAATTCAGGAACAGTGAATTAGCAGAAGAGTTTTTTTCCGGATCATTTGAAACAGAAACCCTGAAACGGGCATTGGAAGCAATCAGGTTTTCAAACAATTTCAGATTCAATTATAAAATTGAAGGAAAGAATGTGCTGATTTATTAAAAGAGCGTATTGATTGATTATTTGATGATAAAACTAAAACTAAACGATTATGACTATGCCACTCAACTCATCCTGATTGTATAAAAAACGGGAAATGTTGGAGCATTTCCCGCAAGCAGTACACTCTTTAATAAGAAACCGGGTATCAGGTAAAAGATTCGGTTTCCATTTATACTACCAAACACTAAAAGTATGAAAAAAAGTTCTTCGATTGCTAAGGCCATGCTGGTCTTAAAAAAGCCTCTATTGATTATGAAACTAACGACTTTGCTTGTTGTTTTATTCGTGTTTCATGCTGCTGCCGGGGTTAATGCTCAAACGATTACACTCAAAGCAAGCGATGCGGAAATTGCACAAGTACTCACGACTATTCAAAAACAGGGCGACTTTCGTTTTATTTTTAATAGTCGTTTAAAAGATTTAAAACAGAAAGTATCTGTCAACTTCGATAATGTTGAGCTGAAGGAAGTCATGCAGCAACTTTTTGAAGGCACCAGCCTTACCTATCTTCAACTGGAAAATAACCTGGTCGCTATTCGTTCTACCAGTCCCGATGAAAAGGATATCAGGGTAACCGGTAAAGTTACCAGTGAAACAGGTGAATCAATTTCATCCGCTTCAGTAATGATAAAAGGTTCATCAAATGGAACAGTTACTGATGGTGATGGAAATTTTGCCATCACAGTTCCTGAAAATGCGGTATTGATTTTTTCTGCTATTGGTTATAATTCTATTGAGGTAGCAGTTGCAGGGAAACAGGTATTATCGGTTAAACTGGTACAATCAACCAAAAAAATGGATGAGGTTGTTGTAATTGGGTACGGTACTGCCAGCAGAAGAGATCTTGCAGGATCCATTGTAAAAATTCCAGGAAAAGATGTTGCCGACAAACCAAATGTAAACCCTATTGCTTCTTTACAAGGTAAAGTAGCGGGTGTAAGTATTGTTAACAGTGGTACTCCGGGTGCCCAACCCGATATCAGGATCCGTGGTACAGTAAGTACAGGACCTGTACAACCTTTATATATTGTAGATGGTATTTTCAATGATAATATAGATTTTATAAACCCCAATGATATTGAATCAATGGAGATTTTAAAAGATCCTTCTTCATTGGCCATTTTTGGTGTTAGAGGTGCAAGAGGTGCTATTATCATCACCACCAAGAAAGCGAAAGCCGGCCAATTGATGGTTAATTTTAATAGCAGCTTTGGAATAAAAAAATTAGTTGATAAAATTGATATGGTTGATGCCAGTGAGTTTAAAACACTTTATGATGAAGAGCAAACAAATATTGGTGTACCAACTGCAAGCAGATTCAATTACACTCCGTGGACGGGTAATACAGATTGGGTTGATGCAATGACAAGAACAGGGCAGTTCAATTCAAATAACATCAGTGTTACGGGGAGTACCGAAAAAAATAAATTTTATATGGGCGTCGGTTACATTACCGATGAAGGTATTGTGAAGCATGAGCGCCTTGAAAAAATATTGTTATCTATCAACGATGAATTTAAAGTAAGTAAAATATTCAAACTTGGATTTACATTCAATACGTTCAGGCAAAAATTACCTTTCAGCCAGGCAAATGGTTTATTGTTTGATGCCCGCAGAGTACTTCCAATTACCCCAGTTTATTCTGAAACTGCTAAAGCGTACAATGAGTTGGCCATACAAAGTGGACAGATGACCAATCCTGTTTCCATGCTTGAAAACAAATGGGATAAGGAGATCAGAACTGAAAACAGGATGGTAGGTAGTGTTTACTTTGACATTAACCTTTTAAAAAGTTTGAATTTCAGAACTACATTCTATGGTGATATGTCAAATCTGGATGGTAGAACCTACGCACCAAGAATATTTATTCATAACCCCTCATTAGGACGAAGCGACAGCACTTTTCTTGATCCATTCAACAGATTAACTTCAGTTAACCAAAGCAATGAAAGATGGAGTAAGTTCCAACAGGATTACATCCTTACTTACAAAAAGAATTTTGGTGAGCATAGTTTAACCGCAATTGGTGGTTTTACTACTTACTGGAGTGAATACAGAGGATTGTTTGGGTTCATTCGCCAAAATCCAACAGGAGATTCAATTCCTAACGACAAGCGTTTTTGGTATATTAATAATGGATTCGGCGACCAGGCTTCTCAAAGAACTTCATCAGGTCAATGGGAAAGAACAACGGTTTCCGGATTGTTCAGAGCACTATATAGTTATGCTGGTAAATATATTTTAAATGCATCTTTCCGCAGAGATGCAGCTTCACAAATTTCTCCTTTTAACCGTTCGCAAAACTTTTATTCAGTTGGTGCTGCCTGGGAAGTAACAAAGGAAAAATTCATGGGCAATCAAAAGTTTTTTGATTTCTTAAAGATCAAAGCATCATGGGGAATTTTAGGAGTTGATAATACATTTGGATTTGATTATCCTTTCTATCCTGCTCTGCAGTCCGGTAACTCCGCAGTTTTTGGAAACAATGTTGTTCCGGCATATTCTCTGGCTTATGACCCACAAAGGAATTTAAAGTGGGAAGAGATCGATGCAAAGGAGGTGGGGTTTGAATTTTATGCACTTACAAACAGGCTACATGTAGAAGCAGCATATTATGATAAAAAAACCAACGGTTTGTTGGCTTTGATCAGCACTGGATCAGGCCGTCCCCGGTTGGATAACGTTGGTAATATTAGAAATAATGGTATAGAAGTAGCTGCCGGATGGACCCAGCAAATTTCAAGAGATTTTAACTTTACAGTAAATGGGAATATTACAACACTTAATAATAAAGTATTGTACCTGGCCGATCAAAAGCTCCAGTCAAGTGAAGAACGTCCTAACCAAACTGAAGCAGGTTATCCTATTGGATATTTCTATGGTTATGTTGTAGAAGGTATTTATCAGACATATGCAGAAAAATTAGCTTCACCTCCTGTAGTGGGTTATGATTATGGCCCCGGCGACTTTAAATACAAAGATGTAAATAATGATGGCAAGATTGATGCAAGTGACAGAACCATGATTGGTAACCCAACACCGGATTTCATTTACGGTCTTTCATTTTCGCTCAACTACAAAGGGTTTGACTTTGGTGTGGATTTGAATGGTGTATATGGTAATGAAGTGTATCGTTTTTGGGGAAGCTCTGAGTTACCGTTTACCAAATTCAATTATGGAACATTTAAACTGAATAGATGGCATGGTGAAGGAACTTCTAATTGGGATCCGATTCTTGGTGATAATCATGTCATCAACCGGTTGCCGTCATCTTATGGTATTGAAGATGGAAGTTACATACGCTTAAGAAATATTCAGGCAGGTTATAATTTTGATCCACAGATGATTAAAAAGTTCTATGCAAAATCACTACGCATTTTTGCAAATGTTCAGAATCTGAAAACTTTCAAACGAAATTCCGGTTATACACCTGAGTTTGGAGGTTCAGCTACATCGTTTGGTATTGATAATGGTAATGGTCCTGTTCCTTTAGTGTTCACAGCAGGTATAAACGTAAACTTTTAATGTATAAAAAAATGAAAGTTATGAATAAAATAAAAAATCTATTATGGGCATTGCTGGTTGCAGTTCCTGTTGTGATGATTTTTTCTGGTTGCAAAAAATTCTTAGACCGTAAACCACTTACGGCAACTTTGGATGATTTGAATCAAGGGGGCTTAGAAGGCCAGATCTATGGGTTGTATGGTGCAATCAGAAATGGTGATGTTGCCGGGCAAGGTTTTGGCGGCATTCCCTGGATGGCCATGAACAACTTCCGTTCAGATGATTCTGAGAAAGGAAGTAGCGCAGCCGATGGCGCAGATTGGGGTGTAATCTTTGATGAATTTAAGTATGCAAAAGATCATTGGGCTCCTTCTATTTATTGGGATCAACACTACGTGTTGATAGGTCAGGCTAATGTGGCTTTACAAACAGCCGATTCTTTAAAGCTCTCAGATCCTGCATCTCTGGTAAATATTGGTGAAGCAAAATTTTTCAGAGCATTTGCTTACTTTGATTTGGTAAGAGCTTATGGCGAAGTTCCTAAAATCGATTTCAGGATTTACAATCCTAACGATGCAAAAAAACCAAAGGCAACAGTGGCTGCAATCTATGCATTGATTGATAAAGATCTACAAGATGCGATTGCCGTACTTCCTTCAAGCTGGCCGGTAAAATTCACGGGGCGATTAACAAACAACGCTGCAAAAGCATTGTATGCAAAAGCTTTATTGTACAGAGGGCAGTGGGCACAATCACTTGCAATTAATCAACAAATTATGACGGGAGCTTATTCTCTCACGAGTGATTATTCAAAAATTTTTACCGATGCCGGTGAAAATAATGCAGAATCAATTTTTGAAATACAGTCATATACCGGCCCTAATGGCACACCTAATTTATTTTCGTGGTATGCAATATGCCAGGGTGTACGAGGTTCGGGAGAATGGGATTTAGGATGGGGATGGAACTCGCCAACACAAGCATTGGTAGATGCATTTCCTGCAGGAGATCAACGTAAAGCAGCAACTATTTTATATTCTGGACAGTCCGATGGTGTTTACGGTAAAGTACTACCTGCATTTCCCACAGTTCCAAGATTGTACTGGAATAAAAAGGTATATCCAAGCCCTGCTATGCAGGCTTCAACAGGTGAGCGGCAAGGTGGTTGGATCAACCAACGCATTATTCGATATGCAGATGTATTATTGATGGCAGCAGAAGCAGCTAATGAGTTAGGTGGCGTTGCAAATCAGGTGTTGGCAGTCAATTATACCAACCAGATTAGAGTAAGAGCTGGTTTAGCTCCGGTTGCCTTTACCGATCAGGCCACCATGAGAACAATCATTCAAAACGAAAGAAGATATGAATTAGCATTAGAAGGTGAGCGTTTTTATGATCTGGTTAGGTGGGGTATTGCACAAACAGTACTTGGAGGTGCAGGTTATCAACCATGTAACAAATATTATCCTATTCCACAGTCAGCTATTGATTTTGCCGGTGGGGTGTTAATTCAAAATCCTTGCTGGTAATATTCTTTTTCTGTCTGTTGTTAATAAAAACAACAAGGAGTATTTATTACAATTTAAAAATTGAAGCAATGCATATAAAAAACAAATTTTTATCAACACTTAGTCTTATTCTAAGCTTGGTGATTGTATTGGCAGCATGCCAAAAAATGGAACGACCTTCTTTGGGCGAGTATGCGAAAGATGTAAACCCTCCCGGCGGCCCGTTAAAATTTTATGCCGCATTTGATGGTACATCACCTGATGTATTAAGAAATGCAGTGGATAGTGTAAAGGCCAACTTTGCTGCCACTAATCCTTTAGCATCTATCAATGGTATTAGCGGAAAGGCCGTTCAGGGTGCAGATGGAAAAGCAATTACATGGACATCGGCAAATGATTTTAAAACTTCCACCAGTTTCAGTATTGCATTGTGGATGAAGAATACAGCACAGGTTGGCAGAACTGAATTTGTATTTTCTCTTGCTGATGATAAATATGGCTGGCATCACAGTGCTGTTTTTCTGTTGGTTGAAAACCAAACAGCATCAAAAGCTACTATGAAACTGGCCATAATGGATCAGTGGCTGGAAGGTGATTTTAATAAACCTTTGTTTGATGGTCAATGGCATCATATTGTTTACTCATATGATCAGGCAACATCAAAGATGACCTATTACTTTGATGGGGGCGTTGTATCAGGCTTAACCGCTACTCAAACAGATGTAAAAAAATCAGGAGCCCCAAGAGGTGCTGTTGATTTTTCTTCAGCCTATAAATTAATTTTGGGTGGTTGGAATAAGCATGGAGGCAGCGAGGGCCCTACAGACGATTGGATTAGAACATTTAGTGGTGCAATGGATCAGTTTAGGTTATACGGGAAAGCTTTAAGCGCAGCTGAAGTTTCAGCATTGTTTAACAGTAAACGCTAAATAAAGCAGTTCTTTTCGAGGTCATAATCAATAAGGGTTGCATTTTTTTGCAGCCCTTTTTACACTTATCTGCAGAAATGGTTGTAAGCAGATTTTTATTTTCAGAATGATAACTCAGCTTCTTATGTTTGGTAATAAGGTAAAAGCTTCTTTCTTATTTGTTTCAGGCTCTGTTTTTTTTCTTTCATGCCGGCAAACAGATACTTTATTTACAAACATACCTTCTTCAACAACAAATATCAGTTTTACCAATAAAGTAGAAGATAAAGATCTCTTCAACATTTTATATTACCTCTATTTTTATAATGGCGGTGGTGTTGCAACTGGAGATATCAATAACGACGGGTTAACTGATCTTTATTTTACAGCAAATACTAAAGGCAATAATAAACTCTATCTCAATAAAGGGAACTTTGTATTTGAGGATATAACCAATAAGGCTGCTGTTGCAGGTACATCAGATTGGTGCACCGGTGTTACCATGGCCGATGTAAATGGTGATGGTAACCTGGATATCTATGTTTCCGCTTCCAGTCAGCACCATGGTTTAAAAGGGCAGAATGAATTATACATAAACAACAGCGATGGAACATTTACGGAGAGCGCAGCAAAATATGGTTTGAATTTTTCCGGGTTCGGAACGCAGGCAGCATTTTTTGATTACGATCGTGATGGGGATTTGGATTGTTACCTGCTTAATCATTCACAAAAGCCCAACGCCAATATAATGGATACGAGCAACCGGAGAAAAACTGATCCATTTGCAGGCGATAGACTTTACCGGAATGATTTTACCACAACAGGAAAGTTTACAGATGTTTCAGCGCAGGCAGGGATTTATCAAAGCAGTTTGGGATATGGATTGGGGGTGGCAGTTGCTGATTTCAACAATGATGGATGGGATGATGTATACATCGGTAATGATTTTCATGAAAATGATTACTATTATATCAACAATGCCAATGGAACATTTACAGAAAGCGGTTCTCAGCACTTTCGGCATTACAGCCGTTTCAGCATGGGTAATGATGCGGCCGATTATAACAATGACGGTCAAATAGATATTGTAACGGTTGATATGTTACCTCCCGATGAAAAAACACTGAAAACATATGGTAGTGATGAAAATCTTGATACCTATAAATATAAGTTGATGGGGCATGGCTATCAGAATCAGTATTCAAAAAACTGTTTACAACGTAATAATGGGGATGGCATCAGCTTTAGCGAAACCGCATTGCAAAGCGGTGTTTCTGCAACAGACTGGAGTTGGAGCCCGCTCTTTGCCGATTTTGATAACGATGGAAATAAAGATCTCTTTATTTCAAGTGGTATAGTAAAACGCCCGGTTGATCTGGACTATGTTCGTTTTGTTTCTGATCTGGTGATGAAGATGGACATGGATAAAACGAATAAATTTGATAGTGAAGCAATCAATAAAATGCCCGATGGTGCATCACACCCTTTTTTATTTAAGGGCGACGGAAAATTAAGTTTTACTGATGTGAGTCTTGCATGGGGAACCGGCAAAATGAAAGGTTATTTCAATGGAGCCTCCTACACCGATCTGGATAATGATGGTGATCTTGATCTCATTATCAATTGCATCAATACCCCCGCAATTGTTTTAAAAAATAATACAAAAAACAAAAACTCGCTCACCATTTCATTGAAAGGTGATGGCATGAACCGGTTTGGCGTGGGCACAAAAGTGTACCTGTTTCAAGAAGGTAAAATGCAGTATCAACAGCTCATGTTAACAAGAGGGTTTCAGTCTTCAACCGATACCCGTTTGCATTTTGGATTGGATTCATCAGTAACTATTGACAGCCTGCTTATCATCTGGCCCAATCAAAAATACCAGGTTGTAAAAAATGTTGTAGCGAATAAACCCTTTACTTTTTATCAGCAAGATGCTGCGGGCCTGTTTAATCATGAAAATTATTTTATTACTCCCGCCGCAATTTATACAGATGTTACGAACAGTATTCTTTGTAAATGGAAACATCAGGAAAATGATTTTCTTGATTTCAATGTACAATATTTAATTCCACATGCTCAATCAACACGTGGACCAAAGATAGCAGTGGGTGATGTAAATGCAGATGGTCTTGATGATTTTTATGCATGTGGTGCAAGCGGTCAGGCAGGTTCTTTAATGGTTCAGCAAAAGAACGGAGCCTTTGTTTCTGTAGATACAATGGTATTTAACGAAGATGCTTTGTGCGAAGATGTGGATGCAGTTTTTTTTGATGCAAATGGCGATGGAAGTTTGGATCTGTTTG
The DNA here is from genome assembly GCA_046593655.1 of Lacibacter sp. Classification (GTDB taxonomy): domain Bacteria; phylum Bacteroidota; class Bacteroidia; order Chitinophagales; family Chitinophagaceae; genus Lacibacter. The sequence goes on from JBKJNM010000239.1 coordinate 51,337, forward strand.
TGATCAGTGGTGGCAACGAAGTGCCAAAGAAAAGCAACGCATTGGAAGACAGATTATATATCAACGATGGAACAGGGCATTTTACAAAAAAAGGCGATGCATTTACAAAGCAATACGAAAATAAGTCATCCATTGCAGCAGCAGATATTGATCATGATGGCGATATAGATGTATTCATTGGCAACTTTGCCAGCCCTACAGGGTATGGTATCCTGAAAAATTCTTACCTCTATCTCAATGATGGTAAGGCAAACTTTACGCTTGCAAGCAGCAACACAATTGATTTGAATGTATTGGGCATGGTTACTGCAGCTTCTTTCACTGATATCAACAAAGATGGATGGCAGGATCTTGTTGTTACAGGCGAATGGATGCCTGTAAAGATTTTTATGAATAATAAAGGGAAATTTAAAGCAATGGATATTCCAAACTCAACAGGTTTGTGGCAATCGATCTGCATGGCTGATGTAAATGGCGATGGCTTTGTAGATATACTTGCTGGTAACTGGGGACATAATTCAAAATTATGCGAACGGAAAAGCGGCCCATTAAAATTGTATATAAAGGATTTTGATAACAACGGATCCAACGAACAGATCATGACTTATAATATGGGCGGAAAAGAATATACCTTTCTTGCAAAGGATGAACTTGAACGTCCGTTACCACTTTTAAAAAAAGCATATGTTACTTACAGTGAGGTAGCTGGCCAAACAGTACAATATGTATTTTATGATTTATTTAAAGATTACCGTGAATTAAAAGCAGAAGTGTTGAGTTCATCCTGCTTCATCAATGATGGCAAAGGAAATTTTGTACGAACCAATTTGCCCGAAGAATTGCAGATGTCGCCAGTGATGTCTTTTGTGCAAACAAATAGTGAGTTAAATACATGGATGGCAGCAGGAAATTTTTACGGAGTAATGCCCTATGAAGGAAGATACGATGCACTTCAGCCAACTCTGTTTTATTTTAATAAGCGTATAAATGGGTTTAAGACGGGTGCAACTATTTCAGATTTTGAAGGAGAAGTACGAGATATTAAATGGATTGGCACCGGCGGTAGAAATAAGTTATTACTGATTGCACGAAATAACCGGGAGTTGGTTTTTATGCAGGATAAAAAGAAATAAGCAATCCGGCAAATGAATAGCATTTTGTTATCAATGAACAGCACCATTTAGTTACATGAAAACAATGAAACGTATTATAATGAACAACCTGTTTTTTTTACTGGCAGCTTTTTTATCGTTGAACAGTAACTGTTCAAAACCCAAAAATAATAGCAGTAAACCTCCAACACCAGGGTCGGTAATCAATTACTGGTTAACCAAGGGCGATCAATCTGCTTTGCTGCAAAAACAAACAACTGCACTTTCTTTTGGATCTACAGCCAATAGTAATGCAACCATAGAGATTGACAGCGCCCAGCAGTATCAAACAGTAGATGGTTTTGGTTTTACCTTAACAGGCGGCAGTGCTTTTCATATCAACAAATTAAACGTTGCGGCAAGAGGTGCTTTATTGCAGGAGTTATTTGGTAAGAATGAAAATTCGATCAGCATCAGTTATTTACGCATTAGTATTGGGGCATCCGATCTTAACGCAACAGTATTTAGTTATAATGATCTTCCCACAGGACAAACAGATATCAATCTCAGCAACTTCAGTTTATCACAGGATACAGTTGATCTTATTCCGGTGTTAAAAGAAATTCTTACCATCAACCCCAATATAAAAATTATGGGTTCGCCCTGGAGCCCGCCTGTGTGGATGAAAGATAATGGAAGCAGTATCGGCGGCAGTTTACAGCCACAGTATTATGATGTGTATGCACGCTACTTTGTAAAGTATATCCATGCAATGAAAGCAAAGGGAATTAACATTGATGCTATTACTCCGCAAAATGAACCCTTGCATCCGGGTAATAATCCAAGTATGTACATGACGGCACAACAGCAGGCAACATTTATTAAAAACAATCTGGGCCCTGCATTTCAAACAGCAGGGATAACCACAAAAATTATCATATACGATCACAACTGCGATAGAAGTGATTACCCTGTTAACGTGTTGAATGATGCGGGAGCAAATCCTTTTATTGATGGTTCAGCTTTTCATTTATATGCTGGCGATATTGCTGCCTTATCTTCTGTAAGGGCAATACATCCTGATAAAAATCTTTATTTCACAGAACAATGGACTGGTGCAAAAGGAACATTTGATGGCGATTTGAAATGGCATGTGCGGAATGTGATTATTGGCTCTATGCGCAACTGGAGCAAGATTGCCCTTGAATGGAATTTAGCAAATGACGGGGGATATAATCCGCATACCCCGGGTGGATGTACCGAATGTAAAGGGGCCATCACATTTGATGGTACCACCAATAGAAATGTAGGGTATTATATTATTGGCCATGCTTCAAAATTTGTGCCGCCAGGTTCAATACGGATTGAAAGTACAATTGCAGGAAATGTTTACAACGCAGCATTTATAACTCCTGCAGGCAAAAAAGTGTTGATTGCAGTAAATGATGGAGCAACAGTTGTCAATTTCAATATTAAATTCAATGGTAAGATTGCTGCTACCAGTTTGCCTGCGGGTGCTGCAGCAACTTATGTTTGGTAATACATTTAAAAAAATATGATGAAGAAAATATTATACGGAGTATTATTGTTTCAACTCTTAGCATGTAATGAAAATAAAAATCCAATTGCAAGTGTAAAAACATTTTCAACTGAGGGCAAAAAAGTAATTGCTTATACTACTGCCGACAGTACTACTCTCCGGCTCACAGCGTCTGATACGGTTGAATTTAAAGCAAAAGCCCAGCCTTTTGAAAACGAAGTGATTGTTTTTGTTGATCCTTCAAAAACATTTCAAACTTATTTTGGCATTGGTGCTGCCTTAACCGATGCGAGTGCAGAAACTTTTTATAAACTTCCAAAAGAAAAGCAGGATGAGTTTTTAAAAGCTTATTTCGACAAAGAAAATGGAATTGGATATAACGTTGCACGTACCAATATAAACAGTTGCGATTTCAGCAGTGATTCATACACGTATGTGCAGGAAGGCGATAAAGAATTAAAAACATTCAACATAGAACACGACCGGAAATATAAAATTCCTTTTATTAAAGCTGCGATGCAGGCTGCAGGCGGCAAACTGAATCTGTATGCAAGTCCATGGAGTCCGCCTGCTTTTATGAAAGATAATAATGATGTATTGCATGGCGGTAAACTGAAACCTGAATTTTACAGTAGCTGGGCTTTATACTATACAAAGTTTATTAAGGAATATGAAAAAGAAGGAATACCTGTATGGGGAATCAGTATTCAGAATGAACCGATGGCGACTCAAAGGTGGGAGTCCTGTATTTATACCGGCGAGGAAGAAAGAGATTTTTTAAAAAATCACTTAGGACCAACAATGGAGAAAGAAGGGCTGAAGGATAAAAAAATAATTGGATGGGATCATAACAGGGATTTGTTATTTCAACGGGCAAGCACTTTGTTAAACGATCCGGAGGCTGCAAAGTATTTATGGGGTATCGGGTTTCACTGGTACGAAACATGGAGTGGTGGCGAGCCGATGTATGATAATGTTAAATTGGTACATGAAGCTTTTCCAGAAACCAATTTATTATTTACAGAAGGTTGTAAAGAAAAATTTGACCTTGCTAAGGTATATGACTGGGCGCTTGGAGAAAAATATGGCGTTAATATGATCAATGATTTTAACAATGGAATGACAGGGTTTACCGACTGGAATATTTTACTCGATGAAACGGGCGGACCAAATCATGTTGGTAATTTTTGTTTTGCTCCTGTTCACGGAAATACAAAAACCGGCGAATTGATTTATACCAATGAGTTTTATTACATTGGTCACTTTTCAAAATTTCTTCAACCCGGTGCCAGGCGAATCAGCAGCAGTGCAAGCCGCAGTCAGTTGTTAACTACTTCGTTCATCAATCCTGATGGAGCGGTTGTAACAATTGTAATGAACAAGGGAAATAGTAATACGCCATTTATATTATGGATCGATGGTAAAGCCGCAGAGGCTATTGCATTGCCACATTCCATCAACACCTATATCATTAAATAAACCTGCTGCTGTTTAACAGCATCTAAAAAAATGAAATACACATTTCAGATACTGATCCTCATCGTTTCTTCTTTTTTATTTGCTGACTGTAAAAAGAAAGAAACATCGCCGCCTATTATTGTGCCTAAGTTTTTAAGTGTTTCATCTATTCAATTAGACGGTTTGTCATGGAGTAATCGGAAATACGGGGTAAAACGGCAATCAATCATTAAAGTACGATTTTCAGAAAAAGTAAAACAAAGCACTGTTGCAACTGCATTAAAACTTGCAGTGGCAGGGGGAGCTGAAGCATCATTGAACATAACCTATGAAAGCAACGACTCCGTTGTTGTCATTCAACCTTCAACTCCATTAGCGGTATTAACATTGTATCGTTTTTCGATTGCGCCAACGTTAAAATCAGCAGATGGGGGTGATTTTGTTTCAACGGTTGATCAGGATTTTATTACACAGATCGATTCCAGCAGAAAGTTTCCCGCTATTAGCGATGCAGCATTACTCGACCTGGTGCAACAACAAACATTCAAATATTTTTGGGACTTTGGTCATCCTGTAAGTGGGTTGGCAAGAGAACGCAATACATCGGGTGAAACTGTTACTTCAGGTGGATCAGGATTTGGAATCATGTCAATTGTTACTGGTATCAACCGGAATTTTATAACAAGGGTACAAGGGTTAACAAGAATGCAAACCATTGTGGCTTTTTTAAAAAACAATGCACAAAAATTTCATGGCGCTTTTCCGCATTGGTTAAATGGAACAACTGGTGCGGTGATTCCGTTTAGTACAAAAGATAACGGAGCCGATTTGGTTGAAACGTCTTATTTAATTGCAGGCTTATTAACTGCAAGGCAATATTTTAATGGAGGCGATGTAGCCGAAACAAACCTGCGGAACGATATCAATGCTATTTATAATGGAGTAGAGTGGAGCTGGTTCAGAAAAGGAACTGAAAATGTATTGTACTGGCACTGGAGCCCCAACTATGGATGGGATATGAATCTGCCGATCCGTGGATGGAATGAATGCCTGATCACTTATGTATTGGCAGCATCGTCTTCAACTTTTCCAATTCCATTAACGGTATATACAAATGGATGGGCTGGCGGTAGTGGATTCATCAATGGAAATTCATATCTCGGCATTCAATTGCCGTTGGGCCCTGCATATGGCGGCCCTTTATTTTTTTCGCACTATTCGTTTCTTGGCATCAATCCAAATGGATTAACTGACAGTTATGCCAACTATGCAACACAAACAAAAAATCACACACTTATTAATTATACCTACTGTGTAACCAATCCCAATGCCAACTTTGGTTACAGCGATTCATGCTGGGGATTAACAGCGAGTGATATACAGGGAGGATATACTGCAAGCTCACCCACGAATGATGTAAGTGTTATTGCACCTACCGCTGCCATTTCATCCATATCTTACACGCCGGTTGAAAGTATGAAGGCATTAAAATTTTTCTATTATGTGCTTGGCGATAAATTATGGAAAGAATATGGTTTTGTAGATGCATTTTCATTAAAGCAATTATGGTATGCCAATTCCTTCCTGGCCATTGACCAGGGGCCTATTATTATCATGATTGAAAACTATAGAAGCGGTTTGATCTGGAATTTATTTACAAGTTGCCCTGAAGTGAAGAATGGTATGCGTACTCTTGGATTTACAGCACCCTATTTATAAACCAATCGTATGAAGCAGGTTTCAATTGCATTTCTTGTTTTATTTTTTTTAGTACAACCTTGTTTTGCACAACAAAAAGTTGCATCAGGGTTTAACCCAATCAATCGTCCTAAGAATCTTTCCGATTCTGCATTGCTTGATCTTGTACAAAAACAAACCTTCCGTTATTTCTGGGACTTTGCTCATCCTGTTTCAGGAATGGCAAGAGAACGCAGCAATGCAAGCTTTGGTTATGGTGATGAAGTGGTAACAACCGGTGGTACCGGCTTTGGTATCATGAGTGTATTGGTTGCCGCAGAACGTAAATGGATTTCAAGAGATACCGCAGCAAAGTTTTTATTGCGCATGGTTAAGTTCCTTTCAAAAGCAGATGCTTATCATGGTGTGTTTGCACATTGGATGAATGGGGCAACCGGAAAAACAATTCCGTT
>JBKJNM010000064.1:0-4035 GCA_046593655.1 Lacibacter sp.
ACAACCAACATCAAGCAGGTGCTTCCCGTTTTTTAAATAACGCAATGCTTTTCCCGAAAGGGGGTCAGATTTAAAAGGATATTCAAATCCATACTTATTTCTGAGAATGGTGGCTGAAGTGCTCATTGTATGGTTACATTATTTCATCTTCAAATTTATAAATTGCTCATCAATTTCATGTTTGCACACTGTCGCATAACGCACAATGGACACGGCCTTGGCCTTGTGGCGGTATTTGAAAATCATTAGCCCGTAACCGTAAGCTAAATTTATAAATAAAAGTTCATTGTTTATTCTATTGCCTGGCGTTATTCTTAGGCTGGAACTGAAGCTGAATAGCGAAAAATTGAGAATATATTCGTCGCCCCGCCATATGCCAAACCTTTTGTGTGCTGCCTTTCTTTATCTAATTTTTCAAAAACCAAATATTATTTAGTCACTATTTTTTCAAAATACATATTACGCACTCTGCCAGTAGTTAGAAAAAAACCAGGCAAAGATTTTAAAACTCAGTGCAGAGATCGGTCATTATATAGCCGATGCACATGTGCCCTTGCACGCCAGCCATAATCATAACGGGCAGTTTACGAATCAACATGGCATTCATGGTTTTTGGGAAAGCCGGGTGCCTGAATTGTTAGCAGACAAAGAATTTGAATTCTGGCTTGGCAAAGCAGAGCATATAAAAAACCCCGGTCAGTTCATTTGGGCACGGATACTGGAAAGCGCAGCAGCAGCAGATACGGTATTGCGTTATGAAAAAGAACTCACACAAACATTCCCCAGCGATCAGAAATATGCATTTGAAAACAGGAATGGCATTACAACAAGAATGTATTCCACTGCTTTTACCACTGCGTATAATACCAAACTGCTGGGCATGGTGGAACGCAGGATGCAGCAAAGCATTTATGCCGTGGCGAGTTTCTGGTACACCGCATGGATCAATGCAGGACAACCCGATTTAAAAAAACTCAGTAACAAAGAATTTACTGCCGAAGAATTAAAAGAGATTGAAGAGTTGAACAACAGTTGGAAGAAAGGAAAGATGGTGGGCAGGGAGCATGAATAAGTTGGGCTTTTTACACAGTTGATGTTAACAGCAGTTTTTTTCTGCCAGGCTTGTATTTTAAAAATGAAAATTCGTTGAGGTTATCTGGGAATAAGTCCAAGTTGTTGCATAAATTCTAAATTGTCAAGGAAGTCTCTCTCTTCAGCAATTTTTCCATTTTCCATGCGAACTAAAGTAACACCGTCTATATCAACCTTTTTATTTGTTGCTGGTATGCCAAAGAACAAACCTGTGTGAGTTCCCTTAAAGTTCCAGTGTTTAACAAGTTTATTGCCCATTCCAAATACGTCCTTTATAGTAAATGAAGCATCAGGGAATCCTGTTAAATAGTTAGCATAATAAGCCCTGGCGCTGTCAATACCAACTACGTCAGTGGGGCTGGCGTGCATGACTACGTTTTTTGTAAAATTGCTGTCGTTGAACTTGTCCAGCATTTTTTTATTTATTATGTCGTCCCACACAGTTGTGTACATTTTTATGTTAGCTGCTACAGAGTCAACAATAGTTTCTGTTACTGTTTCATTTTTTGGATTGTTGCAAGCCATCAATGTCCAAATTGATAGTGTCAGCAATAAAAGAACTTTTGGAGTTAAAAACTGATTTGCTTTTACCATGTTATTTTTTGTTTTGGTTTTAGTGAATGTGTTACTTTAAGATTACTGCTAATGAAGATAATAATTAAAGCCGAATAGAATTACGGTTATGAAGAGGGTGTGTCCCGGAAGTGTTGGAACAAGGCAGGCTGTTTGGTATGGTTGGCTTTTGTGCTGGCTTTGTGTGCCTTGCAAGTGCGCCCGATTTGATGCGGTAGGCTAAAATAATTTTGTTTGTATTTCTTTCTTAGGATGAAATGTCCCGATGATAATAAACGGGTTTAACGAAACATGATGATGTGCTTGGGTTGTCCCTAAGAAAAAATGCAGGTCTTTGGTTTTGGCAAAGTCGTCAAAGTATTTTTTTCGAACGTCTGCAATGGCTTTCTTTTCGTTGCCTTCGTGTCGGGCAAGGCAGTTCCAATAAAGTTGTCCTGTTTCCCAATCTTCAATCATCATGCGGCTTTCTGTTCCCTGATTGTCTTTGAAATGGAATTTGAATTTGTATGGTAGTTTTTGCACCACTTCAAATTTCCCTTCTTTGTTGGTTTCAAAAAGGTTGAGTTGGTTCAGTTTGGCTAATTTATCTTTGTCCCATTCACGGTCAACCAGCTCGGCTGTGAAATCTAAAATCTCTGTCGGTTTGAAAACGGCTAACGAAGTGCAGATGTCTTTGTTTTTAGCTTGTGCAATCAGTTCACTGAGGTTAAAATAAATTTTGCTTAAACAAACTTTCTTACGTTCTTCCCAATTGTTTGCGGTGTCAATGTGTCCAATAACCTTTATTTCGCTGTCAATGCTTTTTGGCCGGAAACTATCGGGTCGGAAATCACTGGTGTTCTTTACTAAATCAACTTCTATCCAATCGTATTTTTTGTATTGTTCGTTATAAGATTTTTTGCGGAAAGGAACAGGGTAAAGCCGTATCCAGGTGCCATCTTCTTTAAAACCTGCGGTGCAAACCAGTTCATCATACTTGGCGGAAAGTGTCGGATAGGTTTTTACCGTGATTAATACTTTCGTTAACGCCATAGTTTAGATGTGTTTTACTTCATAATTGAATTCAGGTAAGGTTTCAATCGCTTCGGCTAAATGCTTGCGGTGGCATTGGCAAATATTAGCTTCAAAACATGTTAAAGCAATACGTTTATGTTCTTTCAACAACTTCAATATTTCGTTTTGCGAATTCGTTGTTTTGCTCAAATTGTTTTTGCGGTAAACAGCAAATAATTTATCATAGTCGCTTTGTGTGTTTAGTTCTTGTCTTTGTTCGGACTGTATGCCAACTTCGGGAATATGCACATACTCAATACCCAAACTTGCACAGTATTTTTTCAGTTGGCTTTTGCTAAAGCCGTATTTCATGCTTAACGGATTGTTACGAACATCTACCAAAACTTTTACATCATTCTTTAGCAAGCGAACCAAATATTCTTCCAGCGAAATGCCTTCATAACCGATGGTAAAAAGCACCGTTTTGTTTCCATTTGGTTTGGCTTTGGTTACTTTTTCCAATTCTGCTTTGGTTAATATATTTTCTGCCACTTCACTTCGTGTGGCATAAAACGGAAAGTTGATATAAGTATGTTTCATTAAAGCCGTTGCACTCATTTTGCCGTAATTAGCTTTTACCAGCATCAACAATTTAAGGTCGGCAGGCTTTAGCTGTTTCAGGTAATCAGTTTTGTCTTTCTTTTCAAAACTCTTTTCGTCTTCATTTAAAAAGCCTCTTTTTACCATTGCCGTCATATCCGCATTGGCGGAGTAGGAGTAACAACCAAATTTGTAAGGAATAAACTCATATTCAGCTTTGGATTGCGTATTAGTAAAAAGGAAAAGAAGTTTTTGCAGGCGGATTTTTTCCAACTGCCCATCAAATAATTGCAACAATGCCAATATGGTTTTTCGCCTGTAAAACATGCTGCAAAGGTAGAAGTTTTTATCCTTAAAATCCATAACCTCAGGACGGATAAGGTAGCGGTTTAAGAATATATTTTTTGCATGACCGGCTTTGGCTTTTATCCCCAAAAACAATGCTGTTTATCATCTTCTACCAATTCGCAAAATTCTTTTATAGTCTTCACTGTTGGTTTGGCTGTGTAGCTGTGCCAATTCAAATTGGCTCTCATCCAAAATATTTTCCAATGGTTTTTTGCTTTCACAAAAGTTGTTTTAGCAACGGGATATTCTCCCTTTTCATCAGGTTTGCCAAATCGTGGCCTGATTTCAAATACAAAAATGCTTTGGTCTTCAATTTTATAAGCGATGTCTAATTTTTCCCTAAGGTGTTTGGGTGGTCTTTTTCTTGCAATGAAATTTTCCATTGCTTCTATTACATCCAAACTTTGTAAAGCATCAATTGCCATATTT
>JBKJNM010000091.1:0-31435 GCA_046593655.1 Lacibacter sp.
GCATTGAACAATTACCCTCATGGTGCCAGTCTTGCCTTACAGGGCTATGTTATTGATTCGTTGGTTAACTACTCAGGATACCGCACCAATGCTGATATTGGAAAAATGCCTTTGGATCAATCCTTTTCTTATGAAACAAGAGGTGGAATGCATGAAGCTGCATTTGCTATTGCATGGAACAGTAAAGAAAAATTCCTTTATGGAGTAACCATCGGAATGCCTTTTATCAATTACAACAGGAAAACAACTGTTACTGAAAAAGACGGTACCAATAATCCGAATAACGATTTTGAGAGCTTTACTTTTACTGAAACATTTTCAACAAGAGGAAATGGCTTTAATGCAAAGTTGGGAGCTATTTTTAAACCGGTTGAATATTTCCGCATCGGTCTTACCTTTCATACTCCTTCCCTTTTTACATTAACTGATCGTACTGATGCCACAGTAACCAGTAATATTGAAAATTACGCAAGGAGAATAAATAATGATAATAATAAACCTACTTCATTTACGTATTCTACTCATGAGTTTACAGATGGTAATGATTACAGTTATCAATATCAATTGCTGACTCCATGGCGATTAGGCGCAAGTTTATCGTATGTGTTTCGTGAAATAAAAGATGTTACGAAACAAAAAGCATTCATCACCGGAGATGTAGAACTGGTAAATTATAAATCTACTTCATATAGCAGTAAGGAAGAGGCACCAACTGCAGGCGAAGAAGATTATTTTAAGAGTGTGAACAAAAATATTGATGAATTATTTAAAATGGCGGTGAATGCAAAAATTGGTGGAGAATTAAAATTTAAAACGTTGATGGTACGTGCTGGCTTTAATTACCAGGGAAGCCCCTATGCAAAAGATGTTTTACCTGAAGATGCGAAAGGCTGGAGAATGACACCCACCCTTGGTTTGGGATACAGAGATAAAGGATTTTTTGTTGATTTGGCTTATGCTCATACAATTGGAAAAGATATTCATATCCCCTATTTGTTACTTGATAACCAATATCCACTTGCAAAAAACAATTTCAACAACGGCCAGGTTGTAGCAACAGTTGGATTTAAATTTTAATATTGATCGACTTGATTAAAAGCCGGAATTACAGAAGTTTCGGCTTTTTTATTTGTTCAAGACAATAGTCAATCATTTTGTAAGCTTCCCCTTTTTTCGGGCCACTCAAAAGTATAATTTTCAACTCATAATTTGTTCCTTGACTACTTTATCCACTAAATGGCTCTCTTCAATTTTTAAATTATTTCCTTTCGCCATTTGTGGATAAAGCTTCTGTTTATTTATTGGTCTTTTGTAATTCTTTTCAGCAAATACCTGGGGAGCTTTATAACCCAAAGATTTGTGTGGTCTTTCGGTATTGTAATCAATCATCCATTCCTCTGTTTTCTGCCTTACTTCTGTAAGCGATGTAAAAACATAAGTGTTCAGTAATTCTTTTCTAATGTTTCCATTGCATCTTTCTACATAAGCATTTTGCATTGGTTTACCAGGTTGTATAAATACCAGGGTGATCTGATTTTTTTTGCACCACTGATCTAATTTATGAGAGATGAACTCAGGGCCATTGTCTACACGGATGTGCTTTGGCAATCCTCTAAACTCTTTTAGATATTCCAATACCCTTATTACTCTTAGCGTTGGCAAAGACAGATCTGCTTCAATATGCAGCAGTTCTCTGTTGTAATCATCCACAATATTTAATAGCCTGTACTTTCTTCCATCCCAAAGTGTATCACTCATAAAATCTATGCTCCATACTTCATTCATCACTTCTGGCTGATACAAAGCTTGTTTAACTCTGGCAGGCAACCGTTTTTTACTTCGCCTGCGAATATTTAATTGCATATTGGTATATATTCTGTAAACCCGTTTATGATTCCAGATAAAGCCAAAGTTCCTGATGCGGTAATAGCTCTGCCAAAAACCAATGGCGGGATGCTTAGCCACCAGCTTGTTTAGTTCATCTATCACAGCATTATCCTGCCTTGGCTTAGGCTGGTGCTGAACTGTACTTCTTTGAAGCCCTGCAGCTTTACAAGCCTGACGCTGGCTGACTCCATGTTCTGTAATCATGTGATCAACCATGCTGCGTTTCTCGTCAGGCTCTACAGCTTTTTTGCAACCGCATCTTTTAAGGCTTCATGCACTAAACTAAGATTGGCGTACATCCGCTTAAGCCTGGAGTTCTCTTCCTCAAGTTCCTTCATCTTCTTAAGCTCAGCTACCTCCATGCCGCCATACCGCTGACGCCACTTATAAAATGCCGCAGTGGTAATGCCTAACTCTCTGCAGATGTCCTCTGCCTTACGACCATTCTCATGCTCCTGAATGGCCTTTACAATTTGTGTTTCTGTGAATCTTGACTTTTTCATATTTACCATTTAAAGTTAACGTTCTTGTCAACTTTTAAATGGCCGAACTTTGGGGAAGCTTACAATTTCCTGTTGTTGGACCGGATGAAACCATTTAATCTCACTATCTTTTTTAAACCATGTTAATTGCCTTTTGGCGTAATGCCGGGAGTTTTGTTTGATCTTATCAACTGCCGTTTGCAGATTGATGTTCTCATCAAAGTAATCAAAGAGTTCCCTGTAACCTACTGTTTGCAATGCATTGAGGTTTCGCAAGTGATAAAGATTTCTTGCTTCTTCCAATAATCCATCCTGTATCATTTCATCAACCCGATGATTGATGCGTTGATATAATTCTTCTCTTGGCAAATCCAAACCAATTTTAATGATGTTGAAACTGCGTTGTTGTTTCACACCTTTTCTGAACTGCAGAATGGATTGCCCCGTAGTTAAAACTAATTCCAGTGCCCGTAGCATTCTTTGGGGGTTTTGCATTTCTCCCCGTTCGGAAAATAATGGATCATGTAGTTGGAGTTGTTCCTGTAACCAGACTATCCCCAGTTGCTGATAATTATCCTGTAATTGCTTCCTTAATGCTTCATCAACCAATGGAATATCATCCATTCCTTCACAAAATGCTTTGAGGTATAAACCGGTGCCGCCAACCATCACAACTGTATCATGTTCTTTAAAAAGGGTAGCAATAACATTCAGTGCATATTGCTCAAAAGAACCTGCATTCACCATTTCATGAACAGAATGTGAATTGATGAAATGATGCTTTATTTCCTGCAATTCTTTTGTTGAAGGTTTTGCAACTGCAATAGAGATTTCTTTGAAGCATTGCCTGGAATCGGCCGAAATAATTTCGGTATTAAAATGTTTTGCCAGTTGAATGGCCAGGTTTGTTTTACCAACAGCTGTTGGCCCGGCAATTAAGAGTACAGTTTTATGCATATTATATGATGAGTTTGTAGAGAACTCAAGCATTTATTATCTAATCTCTTTGTTTAGTTTGTGAGCCAAATTAAAAAGTAGCGCCATCATCTTCTGTTTGAGCAGTTTCTTCATCTTCATTCTCACCCTCTGCTGCTTCATCATCATTTACACTTTTGGCATCTTCCTCTCCTTCTAAACCAAAACCCTCTGCCCCTGCACTGAGATCGTATTTCTCTTCAATTTCGGCGAGCTTATCACCAACCAATCCTTTTGTTCCATACTGACTGGGAGCAATCCCTTCCGTACGAATCATAGAAGGATAAGTCATTTTTGGGTTCTCTTCCTTGCTCACATTGATGAGTTCAACCAAAAATGTCCAATTTTTATTAAAATCATAAACGTATGTAAACTTCTGATTGGGTTGCCTGATTTCGCTTCCTATAGTTGTGTCCTCCATCAATAAAGGATCTGCCTTGTAATCCTTCTCATATTTTTCCAATGAAATTTCCCTGCCACGCTGCCAGTGATCATTGCTGCGATGAAAGGTTGCTTTGTGCTTGTTGTCAAACTCATAAGCTTTTAAGATCGTTTCATGCAAATCTTTAAAACTCTGCGTATGCCTGATGATAATATCACGATAAACTGCATCATCGTCTTCCCAATAAATCCTGAAACGTAAAACCGCCATAAGTCAAATTGAATATGAGATAATTGAAAATTGGAGAACGGGAACTTGAATGGTTTCTTTCATTCAATTTTCAGTAACAAAAATAGTTTTATTAACTCACAGGAACAAGATTTACTTCCTTTGCTTTTTCCAGCATAAAGTTATATGCTGCTTCGTAACTGTTTTCAATATCTCCATCTAAAATAGCATCTTTAATAGCTGTTTTAAGATCGCCTACTACTTTTGAAGGAGGTACATTAAATGTTTGCATTATGAGTTCTCCGGTAATGGGTGGTTGCCAGTTACGAATATGATCTTTTTCTTCTACTTCTTTGCAACGCTGGCGAACCAGTTCAAAATTCTGCAGGTAGCGTTGTACTTTTTGTTGATTCTTTGATGTAATATCGGCATTACACAATGTCATCAATGCATCAAAGTCCTCTCCCGCATCAAACAACAAACGGCGGATAGCACTATCCGTTATATTTTCTTTGGTTAAACTGATGGGGCGCAGATGCAATTCAACCAACTTCCGAACAAATTTCATCTTTTCATTTGCAGGAAGTTTTAATTGAGCAAAGATTTTCGGCACCATTCTTCCTCCAACTACTTCATGTCCATGAAAAGTCCAGCCATGACCTTCTTCAAAACGTTTAGTTGGAGGCTTGGCAATATCATGTAAAATAGCCGCCCACCGTAACCATAAATCGTTTGTAGAGGCTGAAATATTATCCAGCACCTGCAAGGTGTGATAAAAATTATCCTTATGTCCTTTGCCATCAATATATTCTGCACCGGCCAGATCAACCATCTGCGGAAAAAATAATTTCAGCAATCCGCTTTTGTATAAGAGATCAAAACCAACAGATGGTTTTTCACTCAACACAATTTTATTTAACTCATCTGCAATACGTTCTTTTGAAATGATGTGAATACGTTCTGCATTTTCAATAATGCCGAGCCATGTTTCAGGGGAAATGAAAAAACCTAATTGCGAGGCAAAACGAATGGCACGCATCATTCGTAATGGATCATCGCTGAATGTGATACCGGGTGCTGATGAGGTGCGGATGATCTTTGATTTTAAATCTTCCTTTCCATGAAACGGATCAATCAATTGGCCGAAATCATCTTTGTTTAAGCTGATGGCCATAGCGTTGATGGTAAAGTCTCTTCGTTTCTGATCATCTTCTAATGTACCAGCCTCAACTTCAGGCTTGCGTGAATGAGCAGCATAACTTTCCTTTCTTGCTCCAACAAACTCAATTTCAAAAGCCCCCTCTAAATCTCCCCCGCCATTTGGCGGGGAGACTTTTGTAACATCTTTATTACTTGCAATATTTACTTTAATATTGGCCGTTCCAAAATTTTTAAAATAAGAAACTGGTGGCTGAGGTTTTAATTGTTGAGCCACTTCATGTGCCAGGGCAATGCCATCGCCCACACAAACGAAATCAAGATCCTTACAACCACGTTGTAATAATTTATCACGCACAAAACCGCCAACGAGGTAACAGGGCACATTTAAACGCTGTGCACAGTTACCTATCAGCTTTAATAATTCCAGTTCTTTAGCTGAACATTCAATCATCATAAGAGGCAAAAATACGAAAGCTGAAATGATGTAGGATGTATGATTTCTGACGGTTGATGTAAAACGAAGTAAGAGGTACGATGACCCACCCATGCCTGTTTGAACTATTCTCTGCTTCTATCCTTAAAGCGGAGCAGGCTCTCCCACGGAAGTGATAAACATTTTGCATGATTAAAAAAATCTTAGTATCGATAATAATGTGATATAAATTCTGTGAAATCAACAAACCCATAAATCATGGTTTAAACAAGTTGCTCATAAACATTCATCACTGCTTCGGCAGTATTGAAATTGGCAAAACGTTGTGCATGCTGCCAGCCTTTTTCTACTTGTTGTTGAACGAGTGAGGTTTCATTTAATATCAACTTCATCTGTTCTGCAATTTCTGCAGGCTTGGTTGGATCAACATACAATGCAGCATCGCCTCCGGCTTCAGGTAAACAGGAAACATTGGACGTAATGACCGGAATGCGGCTCCACAAGGCTTCCAGCACAGGGATACCAAAACCTTCAAATATGGAAGGATAGATCATGGCAATAGCCTGTTGATAGATAGCAGGAAAATCAACGGCCGATTGAAAGGTTGGAGAAAATTTTGCAGCGGGCTGATCGGAAAGAAAAATAACCTGGTTGCTCAAGCCATTTAACTGAATGTAGTTTTTAACCTGTTTTTTATAGTTGGTACCATTGCCAATTACTACAAGAGGAATATTCATTTCACTACCCATCGACAGCATGGCTTTGCAGATATTCAACAGGTTTTTTCGTTCAATGATTGAACCAACATATAAAAAATATTCATCAGGAAGATTGTAATGTTGTTTGATTCGTTTTTTTACATCTGTTGCAACTTCAACAGCAAAGGCCGGATTACAACTCTGGTAACATACTTCAATTTTTTCTGCTGGAGTTTTGTAAAAATGAATAATGTCTTCTTTCGTTTGATGGCTGATGGCAATAACTTTATCTGCATGCTCACATGCATAGCGGAATTTTTTTGTATAAATCTGCCGGTCAACGACTTTGTATTGTTGCGGATAACGTTCATGAATCAAATCATGTATAGTTACCACTGATTTAATTCCTGTTTGATGTATGTTAACAGGTATTTCATGGCTCAATCCATGGTAAAGATCAATGTGCAGTTTTTTCAAATCGTTCTTTACCCAGTTCGATCTCCATACAGATGAAAATTGTTTTGAAAGAAAAG
Source organism: Lacibacter sp. (assembly GCA_046593655.1). GTDB lineage: Bacteria > Bacteroidota > Bacteroidia > Chitinophagales > Chitinophagaceae > Lacibacter. The sequence continues at coordinate 6,780 of JBKJNM010000091.1, forward strand.
AATGTGGCAACACTTCCTTTACATTCGGCAGATCGTTAAACTGAAAAAAAGAAGAAGGCTTTGGATTAAATAAAAAATATTGATGCTCTTGGAAGTTGCCGGCCAGTGAACGGATTAATGTACGGCTGTAATGCCCCAGTCCTGTTTGATTGTGATACGCCCGTTTTGCATCAAAGCCAATGTTCATAGCTGCAAATATAGGTTAGCAAGTTGTGAATGGTCAATGGTCAATGGTGAATGAGCTTATGTGTTGTTTAAATAGCAGACTGTTTATCCTCTCCTCAGGAGAGCCTGCTCCGCTTTACGGAGGGTTGTTGTGGCTTACACATATACTATGTTAGCAGGTGTTGGTTCCTCAACAGAATTACAGAACGTATAAGAGCTTGCGTGGCAACAGGCGATGCTATGTAAAGCAATAGCTGGTATCAAAAAAAATAAACGCAATTCCTGGTATCACAATTTTAAATACAGCCATTGACTTTTCACAATTTACTATTGACTATTTTCGCACAAATTTTAAAAGATGAAAGATTTGATTATCGAAGCATGGAGCAACCGTGAACTGTTGAAAGATAATAAATACAGCGATGCCGTTCGTGCTGTTATTGAAGAAGTGGATAAGGGCCGTTTGCGAACTGCAGCTCCTACAGATAAAGGTTGGGAAGTAAATGAATGGGTAAAACAAGCCATCCTCTTGTATTTCGGAATACAGCAAATGCAGACATGGGATCTTGCTCCCTTTGAGTTTTATGATAAAATGTTATTGAAAAAAAATTATAAAGAACTTGGTGTTCGTGCTGTTCCTCATGCTGTTGCCCGTTATGGTGCTTACCTGGCAAAGAATGTTGTGTTGATGCCAAGCTATGTAAATATTGGTGCGTATGTTGATGAAGGAACAATGGTTGACACATGGGCAACGGTTGGTAGCTGTGCACAAATTGGCAAAGGCGTTCACCTGAGTGGTGGTGTTGGTATTGGTGGTGTATTGGAACCCTTACAGGCAAGCCCGGTAATTATTGAAGATGGTTGTTTTATTGGCAGCCGTTGTATTGTAGTGGAAGGTGTGATTGTAGAAAAAGAAGCCGTGCTTGGTGCAAATGTTGTGCTCACACAATCAACTAAGATCATTGATGTAAGCGGATCGGAACCAATTGAAATGAAAGGCCGGGTTCCTGCACGTAGTGTGGTGATTCCCGGTTCGTATACCAAAAAATTTCCTGCGGGTGAATTTGGTGTGGGTTGTGCATTGATCATCGGGCAACGTAAACCAAGCACTGATTTAAAAACAAGTTTAAATGATGCCCTTCGGGATTTTAATGTGAGCGTATAAATTCCATGATAAATAATCCCGGTTTAAAACCGGGATTATTTTTTAGATAATAACTCCATGAACGAAAAACGACATTTAACTACAGCCGGTGTTCTCCTCAGCTTTGCAGGTGCTGTTTTGTTTTCTACCAAGGCAGTAATTGTAAAGAAGGCTTTCAACGATATACATATTGATACACTTACTTTACTCATGCTGCGGATGTTGTTTGCATTACCTTTTTATATTGCTGTTGCTATATGGACAAAGAATGAAAAACAAATATCGCTTACAACCAAACAATGGTTGCAGTTGATTGTGTTGGGGTTGCTTGGTTATTATATCAGCAGCTATCTTGATTTTGCTGGATTGCAATATATCTCAGCCAGCTTAGAACGATTGATCCTTTACCTGTTTCCCACTTTTGTTGTGATGATCAACTTCTTTGTATTTAAACAATCGCTTAATCGCATACAAATGATTGCATTGGCACTTACTTATGCAGGAATTATGTTGGCATACTTTGGTGAGTTTGACTGGAATAATATCCAACAAGCTTATTTATGGGGGGGCTTTCTTGTTTTTCTTTGTTCCATTACGTTTGCTGTTTATGTTGTTGGCAGTGGTAAAATGATTCCCTTATTGGGGGCTACAAGGTTCACAGTATATGCTATGCTTTCAGCCATTGCCGGTATCCTGCTACATTATTTGATACAGAATCAATTTCAATTTTCTGTGCAGGCTGTTGAAGATTACTGGCAATATGGACTCTTACTGGCGGTTGTTGCAACAGTGCTGCCTAGTTTTCTTTCAGCGGCCGGAATAAAACGGATTGGCTCAAATAATGCAGCCATCATTTCAAGTATTGGCCCGGTTTCAACCATCATTCAGGCGCATTTTGTTTTGGGCGAAAAGATTACTCTTGCCCAAGTGGGCGGCACTTTGCTGGTGATAACGGGCATTTTGTTGATTGGATTAAACCAATCAAAGAAACCCTTATAAACAGAGTACTAACGCTGTTGGTTGATATGATTTTAATTTTTCACTTTACCTATTTCACTTTACATTTGCTCCCCGCTGCCCAAGTGGCGAAATTGGTAGACGCACTGTGTTCAGGTCGCAGCGTTCGCAAGGATGTGCTGGTTCGAATCCAGTCTTGGGCACGATTGAAGAAAGGCAATTCATTTGAATTGCTTTTCTTTATGCTATATAGTGGAATGAATAAATAATATCAGCATTGATGCTGCATTATTCATATTCATTTCTGATTATTCCTTTTCCACCCCGCTTGCAAACAAGTACAACAAATCCTGATATAAGAAAAAGATTTGCTAAAAAATGAATTGAATACTGTGCCATAAGCTACGGCCATACCCATTGATATCACTGCCATGTGTGCGATAGTCTGTATTGAATAGATTTTGCAAACCTGTATTGAATTTCAAATGCCGGTTGAATTCATATCCTGCATACAAGTTCATTACTTTAAAGCCAGGTGTACCTACTTTTGGAATCCGGTTATCCTCCTTATAGCCTGTTGATCTTTAATTATAAATCAACTGTTTCCTTATATTTTTTTAACAACATCAGTAACAGTTACCTCTTTCTGTATAGTTCTATTTGCAGTAATCACCACATCGCTTAACGATTTACAGTTGTATCTGTCTGTGCATTTGTTTGCACAACTTAATATAATAAAACTGCGAGTGGTGCTGGTTTAAATCCTTTCAGAAAATGATTCCTCATACTAAATGCTAAATGGTTCAGGAATACTTATTTTTTCCTTCTCACTTTTTCTCTTTCCTCTTCTTCTTCATCCTCATCTTCTACCATTTTTACAAATGCACTTCGGCGTGGTGCAGGCATTTTACTGTCTTCCCCTTTCACTGCTTTCCAAATTACTTCGCTGAATACAAGATCAGGAATACGATCTTCCTTGCTGAAATCGAATGTTTCACTCAATCTTGCACTGGCTGTGTTCTTTTTATTTTTTTCATTGAGATCAACTAACGCAGGAACAGAATTGAACGGAGTTAAATCAGGCGTTTTACTGAAGCAACGCCACATGGGTTCTGCAGCTGCATCATATTGACTCATGGGTGGTAAACCTAAAATCAATTCGATGGTACGCAACATAGAAGAAGTGGAATACATGGTATGATCCACATATTTACGTTTTACAAATCCACCGGCTACATAAGCAGTAGTGCGATGTGCATCTACATGATCAGGACCATTCTGTGCATCATCTTCAACAATAAAGATGGCGCACTCTTTCCAGATGGGGCTCTTGCTTAAATACTCCACAAATAAACCAACGGCCCAATCATTATCAGCTACATGTGCAAATGGTGTTGGCCGGCCAATGCGTTGACCTTCTGTATGATCATTAATAAATCGCAAGCTGTTAAATCGTGGAACTGCATTAGCAGCAAGCAACGAATCAAACTCTCTTTTCCATTGATAGAACCGTGTGGTATCTCTCACCGTTTCATCCCAACTGGTGAAGTAAGGACAGAAATGATTTTCAAGTACAGGAATATTTGCTTTGTAATCATCTGCAAACTCACCATAAGTTCTGTAGCTGATACCTGCACGTTTGCAATAATCCCAGATAAAACCCCGATCAGGATTTGCAATACCCCTGTTACCCTCAGCATCATAATTACCACCACGCCCGCCATAACTGGTTTGCCATGTTTTTTCAAGGTAATCGTTGGCATTGGCAGCAGTGCTCCAGTTATGTCCATCGGCACTCACTTCGCCATCTACATAAAAATTATCAAGCAACACAAACTCATTTACAAGTTTATGTTGATTGGGAGTTATACGCTCACCAAATAATACCAGCGATGTGTCACCATTACCAGCAGGCACATCACCCAACACCTGGTCGTATGTTCTGTTTTCTTTCAGGATATAAAACACATATTTAATTGGAGAAACATCGCCCACTTTCATTGGTATAGGATTACCGGCTTCGCCTTTTGCATGAAGTTCGCCTACTTTCGTATAAGGTGTGTTTGCATACACCGTTTTTGAATAAACAGCTAACTGCATTGCATTCGGTTCATCAATAATACTCATTACACCTTTAAACAAGCCACCGATATATTCTACACGGCTTTGTTTGCTTTTATAATCACCCTGCTGATAAATTACATCCTGATCTTTCTTTGTTGGATCAGGACCTTTGGCATTTGGTTTTGATGTAAATCCTTTGCCATTGCTTACATATATTTTCTTGTCAATCACTTTTACATTGGTGGGATACCAGCCAACAGGAATAAACCCTTTCGATTTACTAAAGCCCGGTTTGCTTACATCAAATACAGCAAGGCAATTATTATCGGCATTGGCAACATATAATGTTTTCTGATCTTCACTTAATGCCAAACCATTACTTGCAGACCCTGTTGGTGCATTCGGAAACAAAGCAGCATTAAGTACTTCCACCTCTTTACGCTGAGCGATGTCAATGACAGAAACTGAATTATCACCGGCATTCGCCGCATACAATTGTTTGCCGTTTTTTGAAAGAAATAACTCATTAGGATTTTCACCAACATTTATTTCTGCTGTGATCTGCTTAGATAGAATATCAAACACAACAACTTTCTTTGCACCCCAAACAGAAATATAGAGCTCCCTCTTATTTGTGGATAGAAGACAGGCATAAGCTGCGTCTTCAAGTTTGAGCTGATAAATAATCTTTTTATCAACCAGGTTAATGATGTAGAGAGAATTATTTTCTTTGGTAACAACGTATAGGCGTTGCGCTGTGTCATCTATTTCAATACCCGCCGGAGAAATTTTTTCGGGCCATTTCTTCCCCAGTATGATTGAATCTTTTAAAACAAGCTTATTGTTTGTAATGGCATACTTGAGAATCCAATTATCATTGCCGCCACTTGCATACAAAAATTTCTCATCGGCACTGAACTTTAAACCATACCATGATTTTGGGACCACCACCCTGTCAAGTTCTTTTTCAGTTGCCGGATTAATTAACTGAAGGCTTTGTACACTCTGCCCGTTATTGGTTACAGCCATCAGTTTTTTGCTTTTACTCACCGCAATATTCAACGGTAAATCGCCCAACGGTAAACTACGGCCGGCAGGAGAAAGATGCCAGCCGTTTGGAAGTGTAACCCGCTTTTTATCTAACTGATTTGAAAGAGAAACTCCTGTCTGTTGTGCATACAATCCCTGAAAACTAATTGCAGCAATAAAGATGCATGTAAGTATACGCATAAACTATTTTTTATTGTTGGTTTTGCTGAGGACCATGAGCTTAATCCTACTCGTTTGTTTATGTCTAAGGTAGGGAAACAGATTTATTTGAAAAAAATCAGCAAGCAGTATAATGATTATAATTATTATGAATAAATCGTTTAAATATGCATTTTATGGAAGTTATTTTTATGCTAAACAAAAAAATCCCCGGAAACTCCGGGGATTCTTATAATGGCTTCAAATTGTTCTGTTTCGGTTGTCCGTAATCTTAAGGTACAGAAGCCAGTGGTTTGTTCATAGGGCCAAGTTTAAAACAGGCCATTGGATTTTTCCGTTTTACTGGATTTGGTTTTTAAGGTATAGGATTGGTTTCAATTGGTAGAACAATAGTACAGCGAACATGAGCTGATGCAAAGGAATTTGCTGGTTCATTTCAATAAACCCGTGCTTACTTCATAAATGACTAAGTAATAGCACCTAATTCACCAGCCTTGAAGAGCATTGAATGGCTGAAATATATTCATCCACATCGTTGTGAACAACTTTTTTTAGAAATGTTTAGCAGTTTTTGCAATTTAAGATTCAGATTTACGGCATCTTATTTCTAAAACCCATTGAATGGAACAAACAAAAGAGATTTCGGCCCTGCTTCACCTCATTGATGATCCTGATCATGAAGTGTATTCCACAGTAAGTGAAAGAATCATTTCCTTTGGAAAAGAAATCATTCCCAATCTTGAACATTTATGGGAAACAACACCTGATGAAGCTATCCAGGAACGCATTGAGATGCTGATTCATAGTTTGCATTTCCGCGATTTGCAAATAGATTTAAAAGCATGGGCTACTGATAAGGAACATGATTTGTTTACAGGGGCGTTGCTGATCAGCCGTTATCAATACCCTGAGCTTAACCTGCTGACCCATTACCAGGAATTGGAAAAGATCCGTCGTAATGTTTGGCTGGAGCTCAACAGCTTTTTAACTTCTCTTGAAAAAGTAAATGTGCTCAACAATATCTTATTTAATTATTATAAGGTAAAAGGTTCTGAAATCAATTATACACAACCCGATGATTTTTTAATTCATAAACTGATTGAAACGAAAAAAGGAAATGCCATCCCCATGGGATTGCTGTTGATTTCATTATCAAACCTGCTGGATATTAATATGTATATGATCAATATTCCACGGCAGTTTATCCTTGCTTATTTTGATGATGATCCTGCAAGTGATTCCAGTGATGAATATCCGCCACAGCATATCCAGTTTTATCTTGATGGAGCAAGCGGACAGATATTTTCGCACAAAGATGTTGAAACTTATTTCAAACGCATCAGTGTGCCTCCCACTGCCTCCTACTTCAAACCTCTCAGTAATAAACGAATGATTCAATTGATGCTGGAAGAATATGCTAAATGTTTTTCCGATGAAAAAAACAAGTATAAGAAAAACGATCTGCTTTCACTTGCTTCACAATTAAATGAAATGGATGATGACGAATGAGTTGATTACCTGGGCTGATTTTGAGAAGATCAATATTTGTACAGGAACTATCATTGAAGCAATTGATTTTAAAAATGCAAGAAAGCCTTCTTATCAATTGACTATTGATTTTGGGGAACATGGCATCAAACGATCATCAGCACAAATCACATATCATTACAGCAAAGAAGAATTGATGGGCAAACAAATTGTTGCCGTCATCAATTTCCCCCCCAAACAAATAGCTAATTTTTTCAGCGAATGTTTGGTGTTGGGTGTTTATGATGAAAACAAAGAAGTGATTTTATTGAAACCTGATAAGCCAGCTCAAAACGGAGGGAAAATTGGTTGACACTTTGATTCATAAGGTTCATTATGTCTCACCACTTGGTACACTTCAATTGCAGGAAGAAGAAGGGACGTTGACTGCTGTACTTTTCATGAATGATTCTCCCATTAAAGAAACTGAAACAACCAGCTCTGCAGTTTTAAATGAAACTATCCGGCAATTAGATGCATATTTTTCGGGCAAAAGAATAACGTTTGATCTCCCTTTAAATCCTTCAGGCACAGGCTTTCAACAAAAAGTATGGCAACAGCTTTTGCAAATTCCTTTTGCTGAAACAATTACTTATTTGCATATGGCCAAACGATTAGGAAATGTAAAAAGTATTCGTGCTGCTGCATCGGCCAATGGGAAGAATCCTTTAGCAATTATTATACCCTGCCACAGAGTTGTAGGTGCGGATGGTAAATTAACTGGTTATGCAGGCGGGCTTCACCGTAAGCAATGGTTATTGGAACATGAAGCCAAATCCGCAGGCAAACAATCTACTTTGTTTTAATTATTGCAGATCGGTACTGGTAAATGATAATGGCAGAAGCATGGATGCATTCGGAATAATAAATACTTTACCACTCATACCACCCAGGATAAGCCTGATTGGAACTTTTGTTTTTTCACTGAACTCCTGTAACACCTGCCTGCAGATTCCACAGGGTGAAATAGGATGATTGCTTTCGCCATTATTATTAAAATAGCTGATAGCAATCGTTTCAATCGGCACTTTGGGGTATAAAGATGAAATGGAAGCCAGAACTACCCTTTCGGCACAAAGACCAACAGGGAACGATGCATTTTCCTGGTTGCTGCCTGCAACAATTTCATTATTGCTTAGTTTGGCAACTGCTCCTACTTTGAAGCCGGAATAGGGGGCATACGCATGCTGTGTAACTTCTCTTGCTTCATCCAGCAACCATTTGTCATCTTCGGTGAGGTCATCTATAGATTCGTACACCTCATAATCAAAATGATAATCTTGTTTGTTCATAGTCACTTATTTTGACAAAAAATCCCCCGAACATGTCGGAGGATCCATCATAAAAGCTCGGTATCAAATATACGGGTTTATTTAATTGTACGAAAAATCCGTTTCCATCTCGGACCCTTGTTCCAACTGAAGAAAATAAGGGACGCTTTTCCCACCACATGATCCTCAGGAACAAAACCCCAGAACCGGGCATCAAGTGAATTATGCCTGTTATCGCCCATCAGCCAGAAATAGTCCATTTTAAATGTATAGCGATTGGTTTGCTGCCCATTTACAAAAAAATTACCTTCTTTCATTTCGAAACTGTTGCCTTCATATGTGCGGATCACCCTTTCATAACGAGTGTAAATGTCGGGTGTGAGTTGAATAGTAGCTCCTTTTTTGGGAATGTATAGCGGACCGAAATTATCAATCGTCCATTTGCAATAAGTTGTATCGTAGGGGAAGATATCATAAATGGATCCTGGATTTTGTCTGAGCTGATCCATATAGCTTGTGTAGGTTGAGATAGCCGGCGTTAAAGATTCTACATAAGGTAGTTTTTTGAATGTTTCAACAAGATTTTGTGTAATGAATATTTCGTAGACATTATTACCAATCAACCCTACTTCACCTTCACTTTCCCTGATTCCAAACTCTTCTTCAAGTAAAGCTAAATCCAATGGTTGACCATTTGTTTTAAGCACATAATTGGTTTCAGAATTACCGGGAATCGGATTGATTTTTCCATTGATATAAACAATGCCATCTTTTATCTCAAGGGTGTCGCCTGCAATGGCCACACAACGTTTAATAAAATTTTCTCTTTTATCAACAGGTCTTGTAATAATGATGTCGCCGTATGTATCCCATACAAGGTTTCTGTTGCCATTATATTTCCTCAATGCATCATAATAAGTTCTTTTAGAACCCCATTGTTCTTCATCATTGATAACGGTATCACCAACAGGCAGGTTAAAGACCATTACATCATTTCTTTTTACAGGAGTTGCAAACCACCTGCGGTATTTGAGGTTGATGATATCGAGGTATGATTTGGTTTTAGTAATAGGCAAGGTGTGATGTACTAAAGGAAATGCCAGTGGTGTATTTGGAACTCTTGAGCCGTAGGCTGTTTTACTGACAAACAAAAAATCATTAACCAATAATGACTTCTCCATTGAAGGCGTTGGAATAACATATGCTTCAAATAAAAACATTCGGATAAGTCCTGCTGCAACAATGGCAAAAATGGCAGCATCAATCCATTCCCTTACAGTAGATTTTTTATGAGATCTTGCAGCCTCAACTCCTATGTACTTATCTGTTTTATTGAAACCGATATAGATGAAATAAAAGAAAGAAGCCAGCACAGTTAAAACATGTTCCCAAAATTTAAACTTGCCGAAAACTTTCACAAACTCTATTAAAATAGCAATAGAAATAAACCAGCCAACAATGGGTATGAGTTGTAGAAAAAACCAGTAACGCCTCATCCCTGCCAGCTCTGTCATTATCCAGACATTATAGAAAGGGACAAATGCTTTCCAACCTTCAACGCCTGCTTTTTTGAACATTCCGTATAAACCGAACGCCGGTAAAAACTGAATGATAAGATTGATTAAGAAAATCCAAATGATTTCGCTTGACGACATGCTGCTTTTTTTTAATGCTCACAAAAGTAAGGGTTTCGGTTTTGTACCCTTAAATGAGCTTGAAAATATTCTTTTTCATTTAACTTGGATTCCGGAGTTGTCCAATTCATGATTGATGATATTGCTGATTTCATCAGCTTTACTGTAAATCATAAAATGACTACCCTGCCGTATGATATGATCGGCCTGTGAATTCCTCAGTGGGAAGATCCGATCCTTTGTTCCATGTATATGTGTGATGTTTGGAGGAATTGTTACATTCTTCCAGTTTACAATTTGACCAATTGACCATTTCAGATAATAGCTATCCGTACTTTTTCTGAAGGAAGCAGTCAATTTTTTTTCATCTTTCTTCTGTGCGCCGAGGAAAAATCTTCAATGGGATAAAAAGTTGTAGTGAATTTTGGATTGATCAATTGATTTAGTTGAAGTCTTCCCATTCCCTCCATCCAAAAAGGCCGTTGGTACTTTGTTTTTATAGAAGAAATAAGAAACAGCTTTTGGATCGGGAAGAGATTGGCAATTTCAATACAGATGATTCCACCAAAAGAGACGCCCATCATAAGAGGATACTCATCTATTACCTGTTCAAACATCCTTTTTGCGTATAATGCAATTAGTTCATCCTTATGCGGAATTAACCATTTCATAAAGATTAATTCTACACCGGGTAGTTGCAGTTTTGAAAAAATCTGTTCATCTGCACCTAAGCCACTAATACAATAAATTCTTTGACTCATACCCTTGGTATCACAAAACTGTAAACATCCTCTTCAGAAATTGTTTTACCTGATAAGATCACCAGCCGTTCAATTACATTTCGAAACTCTCGGATATTGCCCGTCCAGTTGTGTTTTTCTAATGCATCAATAGCTTTTTTATCAATTGCTTTTTTCACCTGGCCATAATCATCAGCAACCTGTTGAAGAAAATGTTCGGTGAGTAGAGGAATATCTGACTTGCGTTCGTTTAGCGAAGGCACATGTATAATGATGACACTTAAACGATGATAGAGATCCAAACGGAAGTTTTTAGTTTCCACTTCTTTGAGTAAATCTTTATTGGTAGCAGCTATTACACGTACATCAACTGTTATATCTTTTTCGCCACCAACCCTTGTGATCTTACTTTCCTGTAATGCCCTTAATACTTTCGCTTGTGCCGTAACACTCATATCCCCAATTTCATCCAGGAATAAAGTACCGCCATTGGCCTGTTCAAATTTACCAATGCGTTGTTTGATGGCTGAAGTAAAAGATCCTTTCTCATGCCCAAACAATTCACTTTCGATCAGTTCACCGGGAATAGCTGCACAATTCACTTCAATGATGGGGCCACTGCTCCTGTTACTTTTCTCATGCATCCATCTTGCCACCAATTCTTTACCTGAACCATTTTCACCGGTAATGAGTACCCGTGCTTCTGTTGGAGCCACTTTATCAATGGTATCTTTTATTTTTTTGAGTGCACTGCTTTCACCAATCATCTCCTGCACCTTGCTCACCTTACGTTTCAGCACTTTTGTTTCCGTAACCAAGGTTTGCTTATCCAAAGCATTGCGTATGGTTATCAGCAACCTGTTCAGATCGGGAGGCTTGGCCACATAATCGAATGCACCTTTCTTAACTGCTTCTACAGCCGTTTCAATAGTGCCATGTCCCGATATCATTATAATCGGCAGATCTGGATTGGTTTCTCTTGCTTTTTCTAAAAATTCAAGACCATCAACCTTCGGCATTTTAATATCGCATAAAACAACATCGTAGTTTTTTTCTTTAATCTTCTTTAACCCCTCCTCACCATTCTCTGCATCATCAATCTGGTAACCTTCATATGAAAGTATTTCGCCCAGGGTTTTACGGATTGCTTTCTCATCATCTATAATTAAAATGTTACTCATAATGGTTTAACAAAATCTTTTGTGGAAAATAAATGGAATTGCTTCAAAGCTAACCAAAAACCATGCAAGTATGAATTGGCTGCTCTTTTTCTTTTCATGGCTGAATCTTTTCTCTTATGCAACTAATAGTGAAAGAAGAAGTCTGCAAAAAATACAGGATATTCCATTACCTGCCGGGTATAAACGTGTTCATTTGGCCAGTGAAAGTTTTGGTCATTTTCTACGAATGCAAACCTTGAAAGACGATGAAACAGTTTATCTCTATAATGGAAAGCCCAAGTATAATCAGCGGGCGCAATATGCTGTGTTAAATATAAGTATCGGTAACAAAGACCTGCAACAATGTGCCGATGCGGTGATGCGTTTAAGGGCAGAGTATTTGAAGTTGGAGAATCAACCCATTTGCTTTAGTGATAATAACGGGAAAAAATATTGTTGGGAACAATATAAACAACGGGGATGGCAGCCCTATCTAGAAATTGTTTTTGGTATGTGTGGTACAATTTCATTAGAAAAAGAACTCAAAACAAAATCATGGGAAAAATTAACAGTGGGTGACGTGTTGATTAAAGGAGGTTCCCCGGGCCATGCAGTGATTGTAATGGATATTGCAAGACATGAGAAAACAGGCAAGCTGATCTTTCTTCTGGCTCAAAGCTATATGCCAGCTCAAGACATACATATACTTAAAAATTTGAATGAAAAAAGGCTAAGTACATGGTTCAGAGAGACTTCTGGCAATCTATTGAAAACACCTGAATGGATATTCTACGCTAATCAACTACGTAGCTGGCATTAATTTTTATTCGGTAATTACTATTTTAAATTAGAGGTTTTCTCCGATTGTTTAAGAAACAAATGATATTTACTTTTGAATCGTACCAAAAAAACCAATCCTATGAAGCTTAATTCAATTACTTCTCAGCCAGGCTGGAAATTAGCGGTTAAAATCTCTGCATTAGGTCTTTCCCTCGTATTTGTCACTTATGGTCTTGTATGGATTTTATTAAGTACTCTTCGATTATTTGTTGAAGGGATAATGCCCTAATAAGAAGGAAACAGCTATCATTTCAGGCCGTTTGTGCGTTTGCCATATGAAAAATGGATTCTATAAAAAAAGCCGGATAGAAATCCAGCTTCGTTTAAAATCCAATATCCTATGAAAAACCGTTGCAAATATGCCTTAAATCTTTTGAAAAACAAATTATTAGGTCATTTATTTGTACAGAATAAAAAAGCCGCTCAAGATAATTGAACGGCTTTCCTTTATAATAATGGTTATTTTACTTCTTCAAATACAGCACATCTTTTACCAATTTTACTGTTCGGGGTATATCAGGCAAGTAGGCACCTACTAAAGTGGGGGCATAATGCATGGGAGAATCGGTACTGGTGATCCTTAATACTGGTGCATCTAAGTAGTCAAATGCCTCTTTCTGAATACGATAGGCAATTTCTGATGAAATAGAAGCAAAGGGCCATTGTTCTTCTACAATTACCAGTCGATTCGTTTTCTTTACACTTTCAAGAATGGTAAACCAATCCAAAGGACGGATGGTTCTCAAATCAATTACTTCTGCTTCAATCCCTTCTTTTGCCAGCTCTTCAGCAGCACCCAAAGCAATCTTCATCATTTTGTTGTAAGAAACGATGGTTACATCCTTGCCGGACCTTTTGATATCACACTTTCCAATTTCAATGATGTATTCCCCTTCAGGTACTTCGCCTTTGTCGCCATAACATACTTCACATTCCATGAATACCACTGGGTCATCATCACGGATAGCGGCTTTTAATAACCCTTTTGCATCGTATGGATTAGAAGGAGAAATCACCTTCAACCCCGGAATGTTAGCATAATAACTTTCATATGCAGTTGAGTGTTGTGCTCCTAACTGCCCAGCAGACCCATTGGGCCCACGGAATACAATAGGACAACCCACCTGCCCGCCACTCATTGCCAGCATCTTTGAAGCTGTATTCAGAATTTGATCCAAAGCCAGTACAGCAAAGTTCCAAGTCATGAATTCAACAATAGGTCTTAACCCGTTTTGTGCGGCTCCTACAGCAATAGCAGTAAAACCCAATTCAGAAATGGGCGTATCAATAATACGTTTTTCACCAAACTCATCCAGCATACCCTGACTTACTTTATAAGCCCCATTGTATTCTGCAACTTCCTCACCCATCAAAAAAACGTTCTCATCTCTCCGCATTTCTTCCTGCATAGCTTCACGAAGTGCTTCACGCATGGCAATTGTTCTCATTGAAATAGCTTTGTTTAAAGAGCGCAAATTTATTGATAGATGCCCAAACACCCAAAACAGATTACTGATTGGCAAATTCTCCTATCTTGCCAAAAATCTTTGTATTGAAAACAATTCTTGTATTTGGTGCCGGAAAATCGGCAACCGTTTTAATTGATTATCTCAAAATAACCTGCGCAGAAAAAGACTGGAAGTTGATTGTAGCCGACAGCAACCTTCAACAGGCTGCAGCAAAAGTGGGCGAGCATTCTCATACCCAGGCGGTGGAAGTAAATGTAACGGTAGAAGATGAACGAAGGATACTGATTGAAGCCGCAGATATTGTTATTTCATTACTCCCTCCTTTTTTACATATTCTTATTGCTAAGGATTGTGTTGCTATTGGCAGAAACCTGCTCACAGCATCTTATGTTGATGATGCAGTAAAAAATTTAGAAGCAGAAATCAGGAGTAAGGAATTGTTTTTTCTCTACGAAATGGGGCTTGATCCGGGAATAGATCATATGAGCGCTATGCAACTGTTTGATGGCATCAGGGCTAAGGGCGGAACAATTCATTCTTTCAAATCACATTGCGGAGGTTTGGTTGCTCCTGAAAGTGATGATAATCCATGGCATTATAAGATCAGTTGGAATCCCAGGAATATTATTATGGCGGGACAGGCAGGTGCAGCTTATAAAGAAAACAATGAAATTATCCGTAAAGAATATGCACAGGTATTTGAAAAATGTCCCCTTTTGCTGATGAATGAATTACCAGCATTGGCCTGGTATCCCAACCGTGATTCCTTAAGTTATATTCCACTTTATCATTTGCAGGAAGCTGATACATTTATCCGAACTACTTTGCGTTATGCTCCTTTTTGTAAAGGCTGGGATGTAATTGTTGATCTTGGATTAACCAATGAAAATGATGCAGCAGAAATTGCACATCTCAAAACATTTCATGATTGGTTTGCTGCTAAACTCAGTAAAATTGAAAACAGAGATATCAGCTTACGAATGTACCTGGAACTCTATGTTACAGGAGCTGCTCATGAGGATATTCTTGAACAGTTTGATTTTCTTGAACTGAATAGTGATGCTGCGCTGCCAGCCGATGTAAAATCAAGTGCAGATATTTTACAATACCGGGTTGAAAATAAATTGGCTTTACACTCATCCGACAAGGATATGATAGTTATGCTGCATGAAATTGAATACAGTGTTGCAGGAAACAAATCAATCATTGAAAGCAGTCTGGTTGTAAAAGGAGAAAATAGTTTGTACACCGCCATGGCAAAAACAGTTGGTTTGCCATTGGGCATTGCAGCTAAACTGATATTGGAAGAAAAAATTAAATTAAAAGGACTGCATATTCCAACAAGTAAAGAAATTTATGAACCAGTGTTGGAAGAGTTGAAGAAGAATGCTATTGAGTTTACAGAAATACATAGCTGATAGCTATAGCTTATGTAACAACTGAATTAATTCATATACTCCTTCTGTTGCAGGTTTTTGAATGGCGGTGATGTTGTAAACAGAAGTTGTATACGGAATCTTTTTATCAACGATGAATTTAGGAATGGCATCATCAGCGACAGTTAGCAACCCTGCTGCAGGATAAACAACAAGTGATGTTCCCACTACAACAAAAATATCAGCTTGCTGTACAACAGGAACTGCTGCTTCAATCATGGGCACTGGTTCTTCGAACCAAACAATATTCGGTCGAAGTTGGGCGCCATCTGCTGCTGTATCACCCAACTGCATATCAGCTTTAAAGTCATAAACCAATGTTTCATCCCGTTCACTTCTCATCTTAAATATCTCACCATGTAAGTGCATTACTTTAGTTGAACCTGCACGTTCATGCAAATCATCAATGTTTTGTGTAATGATGGTAACATCAAAATCCTTTTCTAATTCAGCTAAACCAATATGTGCTGAATTCGGCTGTGCAGCCAACACATCTTTCCGACGGTAGTTATAAAAATCAAGAACTAATTGGGGATTTCTTCTCCAAGCCCTTGGTGTTGCTACGTCTTCAATATTATGACCCTCCCACAAACCATCACCGTCACGAAAAGTTTTGAGTCCACTTTCTGCACTTATACCGGCACCAGTTAATACTACTAATTTCTTTTTACTCATCATTCAAAAATAAACAAAGCATGCATTAATCAATCCGGTTAATTGCTTTTCCGGGTTTAGCATAACTGTATCTTGCCAATTTCTCTGTTGCATAATACCCATCAATGCCAAGTGATGTAATGATATTTGCTTTTTCAAGATCAAGAAAACCATCAGTTGCTAAAATAGAAGGGTCAACAAATGCACCGGTTACCGCACCGACTAAAAAGAAAGTTTGATTTAATGAAACAGGAATGATCTCTTTTAATTCCATCGAATACTTTACAGGACTTTCAAGCACAAATGGTGCTTTACTGTTATCCATCCATTCTTCAGTTAAACCAACTACTTCAAACTCGCTCTCCTCTTCTGCATATTTCGCATTGGTTTGATGCGCCTGATCAATAAGGTGAGCAGGAATAAGATTGATCGTATAGCTCCCATTAGCTTCAATATTTTTTATTGTATGCGGAGCAGCTTTCTTTGGTCGGTTAACAAAACCAATCAAAGCCGGGTCGGCGCCGATGTGAATGATATTGCTGAATAGAGCCAGGTTGGATTTTCCTTTATTGTTCAGCGTTGCAATTAAACTGGCACTTTTAAACCCACTTAGACTGTTGATAAAATTACCACGGTAAAAACGTTCCCATGACTGAATTTCTGAAAGACTAAAAAAAGCCATCTCTATTTATTTTAAAATCTAAACATTATAGAGAGGAAAATTGTTTTAAATTTTGATGAGTTCTGTTACATTGATCTTTCCACACCAGCTGTTTAAAGAACATCCCGCCCTGGATCCAAACCGATCGGTTTATCTTATTGAAGAGTGGTTGTTTTTACGTCAATACAATTTCCATAAACAGAAACTGGTTTTGCATCGTGCATCCATGCAGTTTTATGCCGATTGGCTTACCAAACAAAAGTACCAGCTCAACTATGTTGAAACAAGAGAAGCAGAAAATGATATAAGAAAGTTAATCAAGGCGTTGTCTAAACAAAAAATCAACGAAATTCATATTGCAGATGTAGTTGATAACTGGCTGTTAAAACGTATAAGGGAAGCTTGTTTGCAATACAAGATAGAACTGATCATTTATCCTACACCGGGTTTTTTGAATACAATGGATGAAGTGAAGTTATATTTTGACAACCGTAAATCCTATTTCCAAACTGATTTTTATACGCATCAACGCAAGTTGCGAAAGATTCTGTTAGAGAAAG
Source organism: Lacibacter sp. (assembly GCA_046593655.1). Taxonomy (GTDB): domain Bacteria; phylum Bacteroidota; class Bacteroidia; order Chitinophagales; family Chitinophagaceae; genus Lacibacter. The sequence continues at coordinate 24,271 of JBKJNM010000091.1, forward strand.
ATGGCAAACCGCTGGGCGGCAAATGGACCTTTGATGCTGAGAACCGTGAAAAATATCCTAAGAATCAAAACCCGCCTGTCGTTCAGTTTCCAAAAGAGAATAACTATATCAATGAAGCAAAGGAATACGTACAGAAACATTTTGCTCATAACTATGGCTCGATTCATGCGCCACATTTTTTTGTTTGCAGCTTTGAAGATGCAGAAAAATGGCTGGATGATTTTATAGAAAAACGTTTTCAGCAATTCGGTATTTATGAAGATGCTATTGTAACGAAAGAACACATCCTCCACCATTCGGTATTAACACCAATGCTTAACATTGGATTGTTAACAACACAACAGGTATTAAATAAAGTATTAAACGAAGCATCAAAGCATAACATTCCACTCAACTCATTGGAAGGTTTTGTACGGCAAATCATTGGCTGGCGGGAGTTCATCCGCATTATTTATGAACGGGAAGGAGGTAAACAAAGAACAACTAACTATTGGCGATTCAACCGAAAAATACCTCAGAGTTTCTGGACAGGAACAACAGGAATTCTACCAATTGATGAAACTATAAAGAAAATTTTAAAAACAGGTTATTGCCATCACATTGAAAGGTTGATGGTACTGGGGAATTTTATGTTGCTGTGCGAATTTGATCCTGATGAAGTGTACCGTTGGTTCATGGAATTATTTATTGATTCGTATGATTGGGTGATGGTGCCAAATGTATATGGTATGACACAGTTTGCGGATGGCGGATTGATGACAACCAAACCTTACATCAGCGGCAGTAATTATTTAATGAAGATGAGTGACTATAAAAAGGGGAGTTGGCAGGAGGTCTGGGATGGTTTGTTCTGGCGGTTTATGCATGTACACCGAAGTTTCTTTATACAGAACCCACGTATGGGTATGCTGATAAATACCTTTGATAAGATGCCTGTTGATAAAAAACAAACACACTTGAAGAATGCTACTGATTATTTAAAACAACTCGAGCAATGAATTTTACAATAGAAGATAAAGATCGCATTATTGAAATGGCTTGGGAAGACCGCACACCTTTTGAAGCCATTGAAGTGCAGTTTGGCTTGAAGGAAAAAGAAGTGATTACTTTTATGCGGTCTAATAGCAAACCTTCCAGCTTTCGCATGTGGCGTAAACGTATGGCTGGCCGCTCAACCAAACATATTGCATTAAGAAGTGGTGAGTTAAACCGTTTTAAATGCAGTCGTCAACGCAGCATCAGCATGAACAAAATCAGTAAACGATAAACAATGAAGATTCTCCTTACAGGTGCCAATGGATATATCGGCCAGCGACTCATCCAATTGCTGTTACAGGAGGATCATATTATCTACTGCTGTGTACGAAACAGAGAACGGTTTGATGCGGAATATCGTCATCCGAAAATCCATATCATTGAAATTGATTTTCTGAATCCGGGCACTGTACAGTTACCGGTTGAGTTGAATGTTGCTTTTTATCTCATCCATTCCCTAACCTCTGTTGCAGGTAAATTTGAAGCAGAAGAACAACGCTGTGCTGAGAACTTCAATCAACTTATACATCAAACGAATACACAACAAATCATTTATCTCGGTGGTATTGTAAATGCAGCGCATCTATCGCAGCATCTCTCCTCCCGTTTGCATGTAGAACATATATTGAAAGCTACTTCTATTCCATTAACTATTTTACGTGCTGGCATTATTGTAGGTTCGGGCAGCGCATCGTTTGAGATCATTCGTGATCTCACAGAGAAATTACCGGTCATGATCACCCCACAATGGCTCAATACGAAATGTCAGCCCATTGCCGTGCGAAATGTGTTGCAGTATTTAATGGGTGTGATGTTGAAAACATCGACTTACAATCATGATTTTGATATTGGAGGACGGGAAGTACTTACGTATAAACAAATGATCCTGCTTTTTGCAGAGGTACGTGGATTGAAACGTTCAATCTATACACTTCCGGTAATGACCCCACGTATCTCTTCCTACTGGTTATATTTTCTTACCTCTACTTCTTATTCGCTTGCAGCAAACCTGGTGAACAGTATGAAAGTGGATGTGATTTGCAGACCGAACAATCTTGAAAATGAATTACACATTCAACCCTTTACGTATAAAGAAGCTGTGGCGCTTGCATTTGAAAAGATAGAGCAGAATATGGTGGTGAGCAGTTGGAAAGATGCTTTTAACAGCAGCAAAAAATCATTGCAATTAATGCAATACATGCGTGTGCCAGAGTTTGGATGTTATCGAGATTTAAAACAACGTGAGATCAAACCCGAACAGATTGATGCTATACTAAATAAGGTTTGGAGTATTGGTGGAGAAACCGGTTGGTATTATGGTAATCATCTCTGGCTCTTACGTGGCTTCTTTGATAAATTGGTAGGCGGTGTTGGTTTGCGTCGTGGGCGCACCAATACTAATCGAATTGCCGCTGGGGATGCATTGGATTTCTGGCGTGTGCTTGTTGCAGATAAAGAACATAAACGGTTGCTGTTATATGCCGAAATGAAATTACCAGGTGAAGCCTGGCTCGAGTTTCGTATTATGAAGCGGAAAAATAAATTACAGTTTAGGCAAGTTGCAACCTTTCGTCCAAAAGGTATCTGGGGACGGCTCTATTGGTACAGTGTACTCCCCTTTCACTATTTTATTTTCAATGGCATGATCAATCAACTCATTAAAGAAGAACCACAAAAAGCATGAAAAAGCACCTGCCCAAAATCGCTGTATATCTCTTAGGTATTTTTTATATTCTTGGCGGTGTCAATCACTTTATCAATCCCGGTTTTTATTTCCCCCTTATTCCTGATTACATTCCTTATCACAATTTCTTTAACGCTGCCAGTGGAGTTGGTGAACTATTGGCAGGTATCGCTGTACTTATTCCTTCAACTCGGAAGCTAGGCTGTAATGCCATCCTGTTTTTATTGATCGCTTTTATACCTGCACATATTTACTTTATTCAGAAAGGTGGTTGTTTGAGTGATTCGCTTTGTGTACCTGCATGGATAGCATGGGTTCGGTTGATCGTAATACATCCGATTTTGATTTACTGGGCTTACAAATGCCGTACAATTAAATAATTGAAGATGATTTCATACCCAACAGACTATTCATCTATGATTAAACTTATCGAAAAAGCTTATGCGATCTGTTACGGAAAGACAACAAATTTATTGATGCTGATGTGAGCCATCTCTCTAATTTTATATCATGTTATGTTATACGTGTAAAGCAGGTGCAAAAAATTGGGTGAAGAAAGCATACAAAGGCTCAACCAACTCATTCATTTTTTGTTAAAGCATAAACACATTGTATGGAATCAGTAAGAAATAAAAATATTTTAGTAGTCGGCGCTACTGGAGGCATTGGGAGTCGTGTAGCCCGTTTGTTGGCAGGGAGTGGCGCCAATTTATTTTTGGCAGGCAGAAATAGTGAAAAACTTTCCTCCGTGGCATTTGACTTAGATATTTCAGCCTTAAATACACTGGCCTTAGATATCAGCAAGACCGAAGAAATGGCAGTTTTGAAAGAACGTTTCTTTGAACAATACTCAACCATTGATGTGCTGGTGAATGCAGCCGGAGTTGGTATCATTAAATCATCTGATACATTAACAGCCGAAGAGTTTATGCACACCATCAACGCAAACCTCTACGCTCCCTTCCTGTTGGTGAAAGCATTTTTACCTAACATGAAAGAAACTAAAAAAGGATTGATCATTAATATTCCCGGTGTGTTGGGAAAAGTACCCATGTTAGGTGCTGCTGCTTACAGCGCATCGAAATATGGCTTGAACGGTATGATGCAAAGCATTCGTGAAGAAGTAAAACGTACGGAAATACGCATCACTAATTTATTTATAGGCGGTGTGGATACTCCGTTCTGGGATACAGTGGATCTGCGGGTACAAAGGGATAAAATGGTAATGGCAGAAGAGGCTGCAAAGGCCATTTGGTTTTTATGTCAGCAACCTACCAGTGCGGTCATAAGTGAAATGGTGGTACAGCCATTCAATCATCAAGCGATATAAAAAGAGAAGCAGCCGAATGGCTGCTTCTCTTTTTGTTATGTTTACGCTCGGTTGTTTTAAATGTCGATAGAATTTAGATCAGGCTGCTTTATGAAATTCAACATTATTCAATTGTACTGCGGGCCATTTACCAAATAATTCTTCCACTATTTTAAAACGATATTGAAAAATTTGTTTTAATTGGTTTTTAACCAACAGGTTGTTTGCAAGAGTGCCTAAAAACCCCAATGGATTTCGATAATGTACAATATCAATCATCTCCACTCCCCCATCAACAATCTTGAAATGATGCTGATGATGCCAGAGGGCATAGGGCCCGAAACGTTGTTCATCAATAAAATAGGCTTTGTCCTGCACATGAGTAATTTCCGTCATCCAGTAAATGGGAATACCGAGGATAGGTTTTACTTTATATTCAATCAACTGCCCGGAATACATTGTTGACCCATGATGTTTAGAAAGAATTTTAAACCCGAGATTGGTTGGAGTAATGGCCTGCAGGTTTGCAGGGTTTGAAAAAAACTCCCATGCTGTATCAAGATCAACGGGGATTTTTTGAACAGTTTTCAATGAAAAAGTAGCCATGATCAGTTAGATAAATAATTTGCTATGACAATTTCGGGGTATTCATTTACTTCGCATGCCCATTGGTAAAGCAATTCACTTTTTATGGGTTCATAGATATCTCTTTTGAATGGATCGGTAGGTAACTCCTTCATAGGTACCAAAACCAGGTAGTGCGGTTCTACATATTCGTAATGCTTATCCATTGTAAGCCCCTTGATCTGAACGAATTTGTATCCTTTGCTTTGAAGGCAATCCAGCGCTTTTACATTGAACTCTATTGTTGCGGCTTTTGCTTCTGCTATTCCTTTTCTCATGGATAAATGATTGTTTTACTATTAAACAATACACAAGCAATTAAGTTGTAAAAAACATCCTGATTATTAAAATAAAATCGAAATAAAATCCCTTCAGACGGGGACTTGAGACGGGAAACAAAAAACCCGCCTTCAGTTGAAGAACGGGAAAAAAAATTGTGCCCACGAAAGGAATCGAACCTTCACATCCTTGCGAATGGCAGATTTTGAGTCTGCTGCGTCTACCAATTCCGCCACATGGGCAAAAAAACATATTCTTTTTGGGCTGCAATATTACTGAAACTTTCCTGTGGCATGAAAATTTTTTGCAAACTGTTTTTTCCCTGAACCCTTATCTTGCAAAACTTAAACGATTGGCATGCTCAAAATAGGACTTATCAGGGAAGACAAATCTCCGGCAGATAACCGGGTAGCTCTTACACCCGCTCAATGTAAATGGATCCATAAAAATTCGGAAACTGTAAAGGTGATTGTTCAATCATCCTTAACCCGATGCTTTACCGATAAAGAATATTCAGCAGCAGGAATTGAAGTGAAAAGTGAGTTGAATGACTGTGCTATTTTATTCGGCATCAAGGAAGTGCCGGCTGATCAGTTGATTGCTGAGAAAACGTATTTCATCTTTTCACACACCAAAAAAGCTCAGCTTCATAATCAACAGATGCTGCATGAAATGATTCGTAAAAAAATTACACTCATCGATTATGAATGTTTAACGCATGAAGATGGACAACGAATTATAGGCTTTGGTTTTTTTGCCGGTATTGTGGGAGCTCATAATGCCATGATGTCTTTTGGAAAAAGAACCGGCAGCTTTCATTTAACCCGTGTTGGCGATACGAGGGATTACCGCCAACTCATCCATACGTATTTTGGATTGAAACTTCCAAAAATTAAAATAGCTATAACAGGCAGTGGTCGTGTTGCACATGGAGTTCTTGAAATCATGAACCTGTTAGGTGTAACGGAAGTAGAACCATTCGACTACCTCCACCGGAGTTATGAATACCCTGTGTATGTTCACCTCAAAGGAAGGGATTTGTATGAACGTAAAGATGATGGCACTTATAACCGTGATGACTTTCATGAAAATCCAACAGATTATAAATGCAGTTTCTCCCCTTTTGTAAAACAAACAGATATTTTAATGAATGGTGTTTATTGGGATAAAGATATTCCCCCGCTATTTACACTGGATGAATTCCGTGATGGATCCTTTAAAATTCAAACCATAGCTGATATTACAAACGATACCTGTGGTTCAATTCCGGTTAATATCGGCGATTCAACCATTGCTGATCCTGTATATGGTGTTGATAAAATAACCATTCAACGAACGGCGCCCTATTTACCTGCTTCAGTTGATATTATGGCGATAGGAAACTTGCCGAATGAATTACCCAGAGATGCTTCCAGGTATTTTGGCGAACAACTCATCAAATTTGTTTTGGAAGACCTGGCAAAAGGAGGTTCTCCTATTATTGGCAGGGCTACTATTTTAAAGAACGGGCAATTAACTGAACTGTATAGTTATTTGAAAGAGTATGCAGGAGTTAAATGATGTATGATGTAAGGTGTACGAAGTGTCCTATGCTCATCATAAATACAGATAATAATCTTTAAGTAATTCAATGAAACTTGCAGTGTATTGATTTGATTCATCTTTGATTGATAGCTCTTTCATTTCAGGATTTCCTTTTTCCCGTTCAAACAACAGCATACTTCTGAAAGAAGAATGATGAACGCTTTGCTTAACATTCATTCTCTCAGAAAGAAAGAGCCTTTTCTTAATTGCATCTTCAATAAACTGATCTGTGCGGGTATAAGGCAGCAACACGGCAAAACTTCCATCTTTAGTTAAATTTACATGAACAAGCTGTAACAAGTCATCCAGTTTCAATCCTTCCTCATGCATGGCAATATTCCGATTGGCTGCATTTGATTTCAGATCAGCTTCATAAAACGGCGGATTGCTGATAATGAAATCGTATTGTTTCTCAAATGAAAATTGTTTTACATCGCCATAAAACAAGTGCAGTCGCTCTTTCCAAGTAGATCCTTCAATATTTTCTTTTGCCTGCTGATAAGAAGGTTCATCAACTTCAATACCATCAATTGAAACATTGCATTTTTGCGCAAGCATCAACATCAATAATCCCGTTCCTGCACCAATATCAAGTACATTTTTCACTTTTAACTTTTCACTTTGCACTTTGCCAGCTACCCATGCTCCGA
>JBKJNM010000168.1:0-13759 GCA_046593655.1 Lacibacter sp.
AAAGATATAGCCAACTATCTGTAAAAAATAATCGAGGTATTCTTCATTAAAGAAATTAAAATCAGTAGAACGTTTAAATAAAACTGCTTTTAAAAACAACAAAGAGCCCATACATAATGCATAGATGGAATAATATAAATACTCCCGTTTGTAATTCTGTGCATAATTAGCCATTGAAAATAACAGCATCATCAGTAAGAGACCGCATAAAACATAGGTAAAAATGTTTACGCCAAACCAATGGGTATGTATATAATTGAGGTGGTATTCAAAAAAGATCGGGTTAATTAAATAGGGATTGAGTATAACAACATTTGTTCGGGCATATTTACACCTCACCAGTATCTGCATTTCTTTCCCAGGAGGTATTGTAAAAAGCCGATAGGATTTTTCACTTTTGTCTTTTGAAATTTGCCCCGGTATTTCAATCCATTTATTGGTAATGGAATCCCGGGTATACAGGATAGTTTCAGTAGAAAAAATTCCCGGGGTAATAAAAAAAGAACGTTCTATCTGTTCATTGTTTTCAATCCAAAATAATAAATAGATCCTTGAATCAATCATCAGCCTTTTTGAAACTTTTTTCTTTGGTTCTTCATTTAAGTGAAGAAATATGATACCACGTATTTGCTGGAGAGGGGTATTGTTATTTGTGTCGATAAAAACGTGCATGTTTTCCGGCAGGAAGTGAAGGTTCTGCACTTTTGAAGTACGAATAACAGAAAGCATTGTATCCTCATGTGCTTTTGCACTGAAGAAAACCATACAAAGCAATAAGGTAAGCAGGGAGCTTTTTTTCATAAAGCGTCAGTTGGGCGATTAAGATAAAACATTTCAGCCTTCTATAATAGTCTTTTCTCTGCGGTTGGGATGATTGCATTCTTTATCTTTGGCTTATGGCCGAAAAGCGCATAAAAGAAAAGAAAAACAAAGAAAAGCCCTCACATATGAAACAGGATGTTGAGGAAAAACTGTCGGTAAAGGAATTGATCAAAGATGACCGCACACATAAAATAACCGGTATTACTTTTCTGCTTATTTCGCTTGTTTTATTGATCTCCTTCAGTTCTTATTTGGCTACATGGAAAGAAGACCAGGATAAAGTACTTCGCCATTCGTGGCGTGTTTTAGTACAGGATGGTATGCAGGTACAAAACCTGCTTGGTCGTTTTGGTGCATGGGTATCGCACCTGTTTTTTTACAATGGATTTGGAGTGGCTTCATACCTTGTTTGTACCTTCTTTTTTATTATTGGCATCAATTTACTATTTGGCAAAAAATATTTTTCAATTGCCCGTAACATTAAGTATGTATTAGTTGGTTTATTGGTGCTGCCGGTATTTTTTTCATTTTTTATGCATCAGCAGGGCTTTCCATGGGGTGGTGCATTTGGTAATTATGCATCGGAGTGGTTAACGGGATTTGCAGGAAAAACAGGCACGGCCATTATTCTATTGTTATCTGGTTTTTCTTATTTAATCTGGCGTTTCAATCCTGTGTTTAAATTGCCCGCTAAAAAAACAAAGGATGTTTTTTTGAATGATGATGTAGATGAAGAGAGAATTCAACAAGTCAGCATTTTTCCGGCTGATCCTAATTCTTCCATTAACCAAATGACAAAGGAAACTGGATTTGTGATTCCTTCTGAAGTTGAAGAGAAAAAGAATCCACTGCATGATTTCGGCTTTTCTGAAAAAGAGGAATTACCACTCCATCAGCAAAAGCCCTTTGATGATGCGCTTGTACCTGATCCGAATTATCATGAAGCGTTGATTGAAATGAGTGTTCCTGTTGTTGAAAAATCAAAAAAATACGGTAAGGATGAAGCGGCAACTGACCTAGCATTGGAAATTAAAAATGCCGATGAAGCTATCATGGATGAAACAGGAACAGAAAAGAAGGTTGTTGAAAATCTTCCTCCGTATGATCCTTTTCTTGATCTGAAGGATTATAAATTCCCCTCACTTAGTTTATTAGAGAATCACGGCAGTGAAAAAATTATTCAGGATGCAGGAGAACTGGAAAATTATAAGAACCAGATTATCAACACCCTTCGCAACTACGATATTGAAATTCAAAAAATATTTGCAACGGTTGGTCCTACGGTAACCTTGTATGAAATTGTGCCGGCAGCAGGGGTACGTATTTCAAGAATTAAGAATCTTGAAGATGATATTGCGTTAAGTCTTGCGGCATTAGGTATCCGTATCATTGCTCCAATTCCGGGTAAGGGTACTATTGGTATTGAGGTGCCGAATGTGAAGAAGACAGTGGTGAGTATGAAAACATTACTGGCATCAGAAAAATTTCAGCATAACAATTTTGGTTTGCCCATTGCTATTGGTAAAAAAATTGATAATGAAAATTTCATTGTTGATTTAACCACTATGCCCCACCTGTTAATGGCTGGTGCAACAGGGCAGGGTAAATCAGTTGGGTTAAATGCAATTCTTGTTTCATTGTTATATAAGAAACATCCATCGCAACTCAAATTAGTATTGGTTGATCCTAAAAAAGTAGAGTTGAGTTTATACCGTCATATCGAGAATCATTTTTTAGCAAAATTGCCGGGTGAAGAAGAATCCATCATAACCGATACCAAGAAAGTGATTCATACACTTAATGCATTGTGTATTGAAATGGATAACCGTTATGACCTGTTGAAAGAAGCCGGTTGCCGTAATATTCGTGAATACAATGAAAAATTTGTAGGACGAAAACTAAGTCCTTTAAAAGGCCATCAATACCTGCCATTTATTGTGTTGGTCATTGATGAGTTTGCTGATTTGATTATGACTGCAGGGAAAGAAGTAGAAATGCCGATTGCACGACTGGCACAATTGGCAAGGGCAGTTGGAATTCATCTCATCATAGCAACTCAGCGTCCATCCGTCAATATCATCACAGGAACTATTAAAGCCAATTTCCCTGCGAGGATTGCGTTTAAAGTATCGTCAAAAGTTGACAGCCGCACAATTCTGGACACTGGTGGTGCTGAACAATTGATTGGTAAAGGTGATATGCTCATCAGTTATAATGGTGAACTAACCCGATTACAATGTGCATTTGTTGATACACCCGAAGTGGATGATATTGTTTCTTTCATCAGTAAACAAAGAGGTTATCCGCAACCGTTTTTGTTGCCTGAGTATGTTGATGAAAAAGAATTGGAAGGCAGGGATTTTGATCTTTCAGATAGAGATCCCTTGTTTAATGATGCTGCCAGGTTAATTGTTCAAAACCAGGTGGGTTCTACTTCCCTGTTGCAAAGAAGAATGAAGTTGGGCTATAATCGTGCAGGTCGTTTGATGGATCAACTGGAAGCAGCAGGAATTGTAGGAGGAAGCCAGGGAAGCAAAGCAAGAGATGTGTTAATTAAAACAGAACCAGATTTGGATCAGCATTTGCAAATGCTGGGATAAGCTGTTAAAGTTTGAATAATGCTTCCTGCAGAAGTATTGAATAAGGCTTCTGCCTATCTTTACGGCCTCAATTTTGACTATATAAAGAAAACAAAAGAATGAAGACAATTATATCTCTGTTTATTGTATTACTGTTTACCGTAGTTAGTAAAGCTCAACCCAAAAACATGGGGCAAAGCGACCCCGCTGCCAAAAAAATTCTGGATGCAGTGAGTGCTAAGTTTAAATCTTTCAAAGCAGTTCAGGCCCTTTTCTCCTTTAAAAATGAAGATGGGAAAGGCAAAGTTCTTGGTATTAAAAAAGGTTCTTTGTTTACAAAGGGGAATAAATACAAAGTTAGTATAACTGGTGGGCAGGATATATATTGCGACGGCAGCAATATTTGGACATACGATAAAAGTTCAAATGAAGTAACCATTTCGAAGTTTGATCCTTCACAAAATAGCATTACACCTCAAAAATTATTTACTAATTTTTATGATAAAGATTATCTGTACAAATTAAATGGAGAAAAAAAGGAAGCAGGCAAAGTGCTGCAGGAAATTGAACTTACTCCTTTTGATAAAACAAAATCATTCTTTAAAGTATTGATTTGGGTTGATAAAAAAACACAGGCCATATACAGCACCAAAGTATTGGAGAAGAGTGGTAATAAATATACATACACTGTTTCTTCCTTGAATGGCAATGCAACTGTAAATGATACACAATTTGTTTTTGATAAGAAAAAATACCCTGGTGTTGAAGTTGTTGACTTAAGATAACGGAGCATATTGATTATAATCAAAAGCCACAACTTCTTAGGTTGTGGCTTTTGTATTATAAAATTTATTATTATCTGATTAAGATGAAACTACCTTTTGTAACAATATCAGCGCTGTCTTTTTTGTACTTGCAGTAATAAACAAATGTGCCAGGATCTTGGGGTTGGTCTTTCAGTTTGCCATCCCATCCCGTTCTGAAATCGCTGGTCGAAAATACCAATTGACCCCATCTGTTATAAATGGAAAGTGCATATTCTTTCAGATTAAAGGCATTGAGTATTTTAAAGAAATCATTTCTGCCATCACCATTTGGTGTAAATGCATTGGGGAAAACTATAACACAATCGACAGCTTTAAGAGTAATATCATCTGTGGCTGATCCGCATGCATTGGTTACAGTTACTGAATACGATCCCGGTTGTTTTACAATAAAACGACTATTTGTAGAGTTGTCTTGCCACAAATAGGATGCATATTTTCCCGGGTAAAGTACCAATGTATCGCCATTACATAATTCCTTATTAGGTCCTAAATCAGGCATGGGTTGTGTATCAACAGTTAATCTTAAAGTCCGGATGCTGTCGCAGCCGTTGGAGGCGACTAATGTATCAATATAAATTCCGGTTGTTGTATAACCGAGAAATGATTGTCCCTTGCATATTGCCTGTGTGATTGTTGAAGTTGCTCTTGGTAATACGGTAAGGTTGAGTGTTCGGATGCTGTCGCATCCATTGGCTGCAATTAATGTGTCTTTATAGTTTCCTGTTGTTGTATAACCCAGCAAGGATTTTCCTTCACAAATAGTTTGTGTAATGGAAAAGAAAGATCTTGGTTTTACAGAAAGGTTAAGAGTTCGTATACTGTCACAGCCCTGTGCCGTTGTTAATGTGTCAACATATGTTCCAGCAGTAGTATAACCATCGAATGCATTGCCATCACAAATTGTTTGATTAATTGTAGATCTTTTGATTCCGCCAATAGCTATGGTTACAGAATCGATCTGGTTGCCACAACCAGGTAATGTAACAGTGAGGTAATATTTTCCGGCATTAAGAACGGTAGCATTATTAATAACAGGATTTTGTTGATTGCTGGTAAAAGCTTTTGGGCCGGTCCATTGATAAGTAGCTGTAAGCAAGGTATCGGCAAAAAGAGAAATGACTCCCCCATCACAAACAAGAGGAGTTGTAGTGCTTGCATTGGCATAGTTATTATTAAAGCTGCTGAAGAATCCAAAGGCGGTTCCTTCACGGTCATTTCCTATTAATATACCTAAATGGAAGAACGTACGTGAATTTGTTATTGTAACAGGTGAGTCTAATGCTGAGATAGCGTTGGATAATAATACACTTGCCGACAGCCATTGGTTTGATGTGCCGGGTACCGGTGAAAATTTATTGGCTGTAATGATATTACTGTTGCCATTTACTTTAAAAAACGATTCCCCACCAGATCTTACTACTACATTCAGATAATTTGCACGGCTACTGCTTCTTGCATATGTAACTGATAAACTGCCTGTACATTTTATCGGCGGTAAGATGGCGCCTCCTAACTCACAACCAATACCGGATACCTGGTAAACATAAACCGGACTGGAGGATTGAATATAGGTAGATGGATTAGTAAGGTTCATTTGAAACGTTTGCCCTGCATTTAATGTTGTTACTACATTGCCATCCTGCGATATAGTTGTTGCGTTTGCAGTTGCAGTAATAAACAGTTTCTCAAGTGTACCAAGCAGATAACCTTTGGTTGCAATATATTCTGTACCCAGGATACTTACCGGTATGGTTTGATCACCCACTAAATCAGCACAACCAAAAGATGGAGCAATAACTAAATCATCGGCCAATGTAATGGCTATTGATTTTGTTGAGGTTACCCTGGATCCTTCTAAATGCTGTGTTGGGGATTGCGATGTTGCAATAGCTGCATAGGTTTGACCTTTATTCAATATGATGTTAAAAGGTATGCCAGCAGCATGGCCTACGATGTTTTTTGCCGGGGTAATTGTGACTGTTGTATTATCTTCAGTAGCAACAATATTGAATGAAGAATAAGGCAATGGGTTATGCAGATTACTATTAGTGCCAAAGTTTTGAGAAGAAATATAAAAGTCAGTTCCTAAAGCATTTCTGCCCTTTAAAACAAATAATTCTGGATTACGACTGGTATGGTTCACTTCATAATAAACAGAAATCTGGGCTGTAGAGCTGATTTTGATACCCTTATTTTGAATGGCGTTTCCAGGCTGGCATTCTATAAAATTTAGCCAGGTTGACAAATCAACAGAAGCACTGGTATTTGCTGCCAGGTTAAATGTTTGTGTTGGTAATCCACCGGAAGCCGGTTGAGAAATTGTTATAGTACAAGGCTGTTTAAACGATGTTATCCTGAGAATAGCAGGTTTGTCAAAACCTGAGCTGGAGGATACATCAGGTGTTGCAAACCAAAATTCAGTATCAATTTGAGCAAAAACGGAGGTGCTTGCAACATAAAAACAGGTTAGTAGACAGGATTTTTTTATCCAATTCATGCAGTGTTTTTTGGGGTCGTATAGAATATTGGTTATATCATATATCAGCTTTTTGCAACTCGCTGATATATACTCAACTTTTTTTATAATTGAGTATTCCGTTCTAATAGGTTTAAAGTATCAGATGAATGCTCTAAAATAAACAACTGTAACGAAAAATACAACGTAATCGTATGCATTAATAGGGAACATCTACCAGATATTAGGAAAACTCATATGAGTTTACCGTATTTTCATCAATGACGAATTGGAAAACACTGAAATTCTTTTATGACAGTAACATTATTTAGGGAAAATAGGGAGAGTCTAAGCTTCACTTTTTTTCAGGTTATTAGATTCTCTTCTAAATTTTTCTTCCGATAACGTCAGTTCGAAAATTAAAGTAAAGGGGTTAATAGATTATAGCATAGAATTATAAAATAAGATTATTTTCATGTCTTTGCAAACGCTGAAGCAACGTTAAATAAAAACAGTTGCATTTAATTTTTAAATGTCTTTTATTTACAAATCATTTTGTAAACTTGTAATACCTCTAATACTTTTGAAACTCCTGCATCCGGTTCCCGACTATTTTATTCACTAAACCAAATACATACAATCATGGTAAAAAATCTCTTTTCTTTTTCAGTACTTATTGCAGGTGCAATATTGTTTTCGTCTTGTAAGGGCGATACAGGTCCTGCCGGCGCAACTGGTCCTGCTGGTCCTGTTGGAGCAACTGGTGTAACTGGTGCCACTGGTCCTGGTGGTCCTGCTGGTCCTGCTGGTACTAGTGGACCTGCGGGACCTGCTGGACCTGCCGGTGCTGCGGGGTCTCTCACAAATGTTATTTATTCTTCCTGGGCTGTTGCTGGTAATTTTATTGACACAAGTATTCATGCAACTACTGGTGGTAGTGGTTTAGCAGGTGGTCGCAGAGGCTTCCGCACAAGTGCAAGTGTTACTCAGGCAATTGTTGACCAGGGTATCTGCCTTGCGTATGCAAGAGTTACAGCTGCAGCTTCTGTACAACAATTACCATTGTTTTTAATTGCATCTGTTAGCTGGAATTTGTGGATCGAGCATACACTTGCACCCGGACGTGTAATCTTTATGGCAACCCGCCCTGAATTACAGAGCTGGGCTGCTGAAGAAAACACAAGATTTGAGCCCATCATTTATCGTTATGTGATTATTCCTGGTGGAACTGCAGGAAGTCGTTTTATAAGTGGACCTGCCGCAGGTTATACAGTACAACAAATAAAAGCAATGAGTTACGATCAGATTGCTTCAATGTTTAACATTCCTGCAAACGGATCAAACGAAAAATAATTTGTTTTGATTTACTTTAATAAAAATACTCCCGATTGTTTTGGGGGTATTTTTATTAGTTGATATCTTATTATTTATTCTTTGGTAGTTCAAGCATGTAATCAAAACGTTTGCCCGTTACATCAGTCATATCAGGAATTGCTTCTGATTTATAAACACCTGCTTCCAACTTTGCTTTTGTTTCTGAAAAAGCAAGTAGTGTTTCTTCAATATCTGCATCTGTATGTGCAGCAGAAGGAATCAAACGGTAAATGATATGCCCTTTTGGAATAACAGGGTAAACTACAATCGATGCGAAGATGTGATAGTTCTCTCTCAGATCCATAACCATCGCTGTAGCTTCTTCCACACCACCATTCATATAAACAGGAGTAACAGGACTATCTGTTTTACCAATATCAAAACCTCTTTCTTTTAAACCGGTTTGTAATTTTCTGGCATTGCTCCATAATTTCTCTTTGAGCTCAGGCATTGTCTTGAGCATTTCAAGACGCTTTAAATTACCCAGTACTATGGGCATTGGTAAGCTCTTTGCAAAGATTTGTGAGCGAATGTTATAGCGGATATAATCAATAATTACTTTTGGCCCTGCCATAAATGCGCCAATGGAAGCCATTGATTTAGCAAATGTGCTAAAGTAAAGATCAATTTCATCCTGGCAACCTTGTTCTTCACCTGCACCGGCTCCTGTTTTTCCTAATGTTCCAAAACCATGTGCATCATCAACCATTAAACGAAAATTATATTGTTGTTTTAATGCACAGATTTCTTTCAGCTTGCCCTGATCACCTGCCATACCAAACACCCCTTCTGTAATCAACAGAATTCCACCGGCTCCCTGTTTTTCAATGAGTGCACTTGATCGTTGTAATTGTTTTTCGCAATCGGCCACATCATTATGTTTATAAACATACCTATGACCGGGATGCAACCGTAAACCATCAATGATGCAGGCATGGCTTTCAGCATCATATACAATTACATCATGTCGTCCGCAAATAGCATCAATGGCACTCATGATTCCCTGATATCCAAAGTTCATCAATATGGCATCTTCTTTCATTTCAAAATCAGCCAATTCTTTTTCCAGTTGTTCATGATGGTTGGAATTTCCGCTCATCATACGTGCACCCATTGGATATGCTAATCCGTATTGCTTTGCAGCATCTGCATCAATCTTGCGTACTTCAGGATGATTGGCCAAACCGAGATAGTTATTCAAACTCCACACAATTTTTTCTTTGCCACGAAACATCATGCGGCTGCCGATTTCGCCCTCCAGTTTAGGGAATGCAAAATAACCATGAGCTCTTTCTCTGTGCTGTCCAATTGGCCCCGAATTCTTCATCAGCTTTTCAAAAATATCTGCCATATTATGAAATTATTATGTGTAGGAAAATTGCGGCAAAGGTAGGGTTTTGTGCTCTACGATTGACGATTGAAAGTAGCCAAATTCCGCACAAAAAACAGCATCTATCACACAGTTCAGGGGCTATCTTTGTTTTTAAATCCATTGTATGCGATTTCTTTTCTCTTTACTTAGTTTTTTATTTGTTTTTGAATCTCAATCTCAGTCAACCATTCCAAAACAAAGTGACGCATCTCCCAAACGCCCAAAATTAGTTATAGGGATTATGGTTGACCAGATGCGCTGGGATTTTTTGTATCGTTATTATAACCGCTACTCTCCTAATGGTGGGTTTAAACGGATGCTTAACCAGGGATTTAGCTGTGAAAACACATTTATTCCATACGCACCAACAGTTACTGCATGTGGTCATACTACAGTGTACACCGGGAGTGTACCTGCCATACATGGTATAACGGGTAATGCTTGGTGGGATTATGAAAAAAACAGAACAGTGTATTGCAGTGAAGATAAAACGGTGAAAACAGTGGGAACAAATTCAACTGCAGGAGAAATGAGTCCTAAGAATAATTTTTCTACAACCATTTGTGATGAATTAAGATTAGCTACCAATTTCCGCAGTAAAATAATTGGCATCGCCATTAAAGATCGGGGAGCCATTTTACCAGCTGGCCATAGTGCTAACGCAGCTTACTGGTATGATGGAGGTTCAGGTAACTGGATCACTTCTACTTATTACATGAATGATTTACCGCAATGGGTAAAAAACTTCAACAATAAAAAATTTGCTGATGGTTTTTATGAAAAAGGATGGAACACCTTATATCCCATCAAAACCTATACTCAAAGCAATAAAGATGAAAATGAATATGAAGCAAAAGCTTTCGGAGCTGATCAGAAAGGATTTCCCTATGATCTGAAACGCTTTGCAGGTAAAAGTTATGGGAGCATCTCTGCAACACCTTTTGGTAATACCATAACGATGATGCTTACTAAAGAGGCTATCAGCAATGAAGACATGGGAAAAGATTCTATTACCGATTTTTTAGCAGTTAGTTTTTCAAGTCCAGATTATGTTGGCCATTCATTTGGCCCCAATTCAATAGAAGTAGAAGATACCTATCTGCGCCTGGATAAAGATCTGGGTGAGTTGTTTGATTATTTAGATAAAACAGTAGGCAAGGGGCAATACTTAGCTTTCTTAACTGCAGATCATGGTGTAGCACATGTTCCTGCTTTTTCAAAAGAACATCAATTACCCGGAGGCTTTGTTGATGATAACACGATGATGGGTGATTTAAATACTTTGCTGAAAGAAAAATATGGAAAGACTGGTTTGATTGTGAGTACATACAATTACCAGATCAGTTTGAATCATGCATTGATTGATACTGCAAAACTTAACAGAAGCGGAATTGTTGATGACATCATTCGTTATGTAAAAAATATACAGGGCGTTGACAGAGTATTTGCAATTGATCAGTTAATGAATGAACCGATGCATGTGGAAGTAAAAAACAGGCTGGCGAATGGATGGCACCCCAAACGAAGTGGTGATATCCAGATCATCCTTGCCCCCGGCTGGATTGATGGTGGCAGCGTTGGTACCACCCATGGGCTTTGGAATCCATACGACAGCCATATTCCATTAGTTTGGTATGGATGGGGAATTAAACCGGGCAAAAGCAACCAGGAAGTTTATATGACAGATATTGCAGCAACGCTGGCAGCATTGTTGAAGATACAAATGCCCAGTGGCTGTATAGGTAAACCTATACTTGCAGTTGTTCAATAAGTTTTCAAAAGCCTGAAGATTTAGCAGTTGTACCTCTACTGGCCTAATCTTGGCACTTCTGAATAACATTGCAGAAGGCCACTCAATGTGGGGCTCATCTGTCAATTTGACTAAAGAAAAAATTATGAACGAAAAGAATATATTCCTCAGATCTATTGAAGAAGATGTTGATTTCATGCCCATCATACCACTGAATGATTCTGAAGCAGAGGATGACGAAATGGAGATACCGGCTGAATTACCCATTCTTCCATTACGCAATACTGTTCTGTTTCCCGGTGTTGTATTACCCATCACTGTTGGTAGGGATAAAAGTATTCAGGCAGTAAATGAAGCTTATAAAGTAAATAAACTGGTAGGTGTGGTTGCTCAAAAAGACAGTAACGTAGAAGATCCAACTGTGAATGATCTGGAAGAGATTGGTACCATTGCAAAAGTAGTGAAGCTCATTAAAATGCCCGATGGCGGAACAACGGTGATCATCCAGGGAAAGAAAAGATTTAAGATCACTTCCATAACATCAGAGGATCCTTTTTTTAAAGCAGGCATTGAAGTGTTGAAAGAAGAGCCAACGCCAGAAGATGAAAATTTTAAAGCTGTAGCAGGATCGATTAAAGATATGGCGGCACAGATTATTCAGTTATCACCGAATATTCCCAGTGAAGCTTCCATCATCTTAAAAAATATTGAGAACCCCTCTTTCCTCATTCATTTTGTAAGTAATAATCTCAACAGCGATATTTCAGAGAAGCAACGGTTGCTTGTTACACAGAACATTAAAGAAAGGGCTGAGTTGTTACTCACACTGCTGCAGAAAGAATTGCAATACACCGAACTCAAAAATAAAGTAACCAATAAAACAAGAACGGAACTTGATAAACAGCAGCGGGATTATTTTCTGCAGCAGCAAATGAAAAGCATCAAAGATGAATTAGGTGGCGATAGCAACGACCTGGAGATACAGGAAATGAAGAAGAAAGCCGAAGCCATGTTGTGGAACGATGCTGCAAAAGAAATGTTCCGTAAAGGAATTGAAAAACTGGAGCGCATGCATCCTTCAACACCAGATTATTCAGTGGTGTACAATCATCTTGATCTGTTGCTCGATCTTCCGTGGAATGTATATACGATTGATCAATACGATTTAAAGAAAGCAAAGAAAGTATTGGATCATGATCATTATGGCATTCAAAAAGTAAAGGAACGCATTCTTGAATACTTAGCTGTATTAAAGTTGAAAGGTGATATGAAGAGCCCGATTCTTTGTTTGCTGGGCCCTCCCGGTATTGGCAAAACGTCTTTGGGTAAAAGTGTTGCAGCAGCATTGGGCAGAAAATATATCCGCATCAGTTTGGGTGGTTTGCATGATGAAAGTGAAATCAGGGGACATCGCAAAACCTATATTGGCGCCATGCCCGGACGGATTTTACAATCCATCAGGAAAATAAAAACATCCAATCCTGTTATTATCCTTGATGAGATTGATAAGCTGGGAACTGATTTTAGAGGCGATCCTTCCAGTGCTTTATTAGAGTTATTAGATCCTGAGCAGAATCATACTTTTTACGATAACTATTTAGAGATGGAGTATGATTTGAGTAAAGTACTTTTTGTTGCAACAGCCAACAGCTTAGCATCTATTCAACCCGCTTTGCGGGATCGGTTAGAAATCATTGATCTCAGTGGTTATGCAGTAGAAGAAAAAATTGAGATCGCTAAAAATTATCTCGTTCCCAAACAAAAAGAAGCACATGGTTTATTGAAGTTGCCGTTTAAGATCAGCGATACCGTGTTGCGTAAAGTAATTGAAGACTATACAAGAGAAAGCGGGGTGAGGGAACTGGATCGTCAACTGGCTTCGGTCATGCGTTCACAGGCAAAGGAAGTGGCCATTAAAGGAAAAATCAAGCCAACCATTACCGTTAAGGATATTGAAAGAATATTAGGGAAATCCCGTTACAGTAATGAAATTTATAAAACCGCCAATATGCCCGGTGTATCTGTTGGCCTTGCATGGACAGCAGTTGGTGGTGAAATTCTTTTTATTGAAACAAGTTTATCCGAAGGTAAAGGCGAATTGAAGTTAACAGGAAACTTAGGTAATGTAATGAAAGAAAGTGCATCAACGGCCCTGAGTTATTTACAGGCCAATGCAAGAAAATCTGATATCAACCCCGATGATTTTCAAAAGAAAAGTATTCACATGCATATACCCGAAGGCGCTGTTCCTAAAGATGGCCCCAGTGCCGGCATTACTATGATGACCTCCATAGCAAGTGCATTCACCGGAAGAAGAGTGAAACCATTTCTGGCTATGACTGGTGAAATCACACTCCGTGGTCAGGTACTACCGGTAGGAGGTATTAAAGAAAAAATTCTGGCAGCAAAGAGAGCTGGTATTAAAGATGTGGTTATGTGCTGGCAAAATGAAAAGGATGTGGAAGAAATTAATGTACATTATATTAAGGGCATGAAGTTTCATTATGTAAAAACAATGCAACAGGTCCTGGATCTGGCTCTTGTATGAGCGGCAGCATCTTATAAACATATATGACCGTT
>JBKJNM010000195.1:0-26661 GCA_046593655.1 Lacibacter sp.
TATTGTATGTTTAAGCAGATTGCTTCGCCAGGCAATGTTGTTGAACATATGAATTGTATAGTGGCTCGCAAGAACGCTCCGGTTAAAACTAAAGCCTGCTCAAATCACCCGCCAGCAACTTCATCTCAGCTTCGGCAAGTTTGGCCATAAACAAGGCGTTGATGTAACGTGTTTGTCCATTGATAAAATCAAGCTGCACCTGGCGTAGTTCTATGGAAGTAATAGCCAGCTTACGGAAACGCTCAGTTGCAATGATATTGTTTTCCTGTATCAGAAGCAAAGTGCTTTTTTCAAGAGCTACCAGGTTCAATGCATTTTGAAAATTATAGTATGCATTCACCAGGCTGGTATTTACCTGGTTCTTTAAACGATCAATGACCACCTGTTGATTTTTGATATTAATATCAGCCACTCTTTCCTGCCGTTTGATATTGCCACCCTGGAAAACAGGAATAGCCACACCAATATTACCGTTGGGCCCAAAGTTGCGGTTGAACAATGTAAAACCTGCATCGTTCCTGCTTTGTGCTAAATTTAAATTTCCATTTAATGTTACGGAGGGAAGACGTTGAGAAATGATTTCTCTTTTTTGTTGTACTAAAACAGACAGGTTTCTTTGTGCAAGCAGCAGATCATAATTATCTGTTTGGGATTTTTGTTGCAGCAACGCAAAGTTTACGGTTGCATCGGTTGTAATGGCATCCTGTACATCAAAATCAGTTTCGGGTGTACGTGCCAGTAAGAAATTAAAGTTGGCCTTTGCCACACGAATATTATTTTCAATCACCAACAGGTTTCCTTTTTGCTGATTGAGATCAACCTGCGCTTGTAAAAAATCTGTTTTGGGTGCGGTGCCAATCGTAAAGCGGCTCTCAGCTATTTGTTTACGTTCTTCAAAAAATTTAATGGTTTCATTAAACGCTTTTTTTTGCTGGTTGAGTTGTACGATCTGGTAATAGGCAGCAATGACATCAAACACCGTATTATTTAACTGGCTGCGAAATGTAAGTTCACCAATTGCTTCCAGTTCTTCCAGTCTTTTCTTTGTTGCAAACATTCGCATGCCATCAAAAATGCGCCAGCTTACAGCAAAGCCTGCATTGATGTTTCTTAGAATAGCACCATTGCGTTTAATGGTTGTTCCGTTCGACAAACGTTGCTCCAGATTATTAGAGGCAATAGCTGT
This sequence comes from Lacibacter sp., assembly GCA_046593655.1. GTDB lineage: Bacteria > Bacteroidota > Bacteroidia > Chitinophagales > Chitinophagaceae > Lacibacter. The sequence continues at coordinate 1,187 of JBKJNM010000195.1, forward strand.
AGAACCGTTGATCGTTATATTCGGCCATAACCCGGCTGTTCCCCAATTGTTGTTGATCTGGCCGATCTGTTGTGCATTCTTTTCAATCACCACATCAAAATTCTTTTCTAAAGCAATTTGTATCGCTTCTTCAATCGTAAGTTTTGTTGATGTTTGAGCAAGCGCTATAATATTAATCAGACAACTTAGTGATAACAGTTTCAGTTTCTTCTTCATGTACTTTAATTTTTTTGGATGACAGGTAGGAATACATGGCAGGGATCACAAACAAAGTAAGCACTAAAGAGAACATAATTCCACCCACAATTACCACGCCTAAAGGAATACGGCTTGTTGATGCGGCACCTAATGATAGAGCCAATGGCAATGCACCAAGGCTCATGGCCAAGCTCGTCATTAAGATGGGGCGAAGACGCATAGTTGCCGCTTCTATGACGGCCGGTTTTTTCAACATACCCGCATGTTTCTTTTGATTGGCAAATTCAACAATAAGAATACCGTTTTTGGTAACCAGTCCAATCAACATGATCATTCCTATTTGCGAAAAAATATTAATTGTTTGATTCGTTAACCATAACGAGAACACTGCACCTGCAATGGCCATTGGTACAGTAACCATAATAACCAAGGGATCAATAAAACTTTCAAACTGTGCAGCCAATACCAGGAAGATGAGGATCAAAGCCAGGCCGAATGCAAAAAATGTATTACCGCTGCTTTCTGCAAAATCTCTTGAATTACCGGAAAGTGCTGTATTAAAAGATTCATCCAGTAACTTATCTGCAATGGCTTCCATTTCTATAATACCATCACCAATGGTTTTGCCTGGTGCCAATCCGGCACTAACAGTGGCAGCTTTGTATCGGTTGAAATGATACAATGTTGGTGGTGTTGTTTCCTCAACAAAACTTACAAACTGATCAATAGAGATCATCTGCCCTGCGGCATTGCGGATAAATAAATTTTTCAAATCAGTTGGGGCATCACGGTCGTTGCGTAATACCTGGCCAATAACCTGGTATTGTTTCCCTTCTTTTATAAAATAACCAAGCCTTCGGTTACTCAATGATAATTGCAGCATTTCAGAAATATCAGTTACGCTTACACCCAACTCACTTGCTTTGATTCGATCAATGTTTAAACGCAATTCAGGTTTATTGAATTTAAGATCTGCATCTACTCCTGCAAACACGGGGTTTTTATTGGCCTCTTCTAAAAATTTAGGCAGAATTTCTTTGAGTTTCTCAAAATTATTATTCTGCAATACAAACTGCACTGGCAAACCACCGCGGCGGTTAACTGAAATGGTTTGTTCCTGGATGGCAAACGCTCTTCCTTCATTAAAGCTTGGAAGATTACGGGTGATCATATCAACAATTTCCTGTTGTGATCGTTCACGTTCATTAGGTGGAGTTAAAAGTGAACGAACAAAACCACTGTTAACTGAACCTGAACCCGTAAAACCGGGTGCGGTAACGGAGATCAATACTTTATTTTCCGGCACACTATCCATCACAAGCTTCACCAGTTTGTCAATGTATTGATCCATTGCATCATAACTTGTTCCTTCAGGTGCGCTTACCTGTAAACGAAACTGGCTGCGGTCTTCCATTGGGGCCAGTTCACTTTGTAAACTGCCACCAATAAAATAGATCATTGCAAAACAAACAGTAATAATTACAAACGCAATCCATCTGGCTTTCATGAATGCATGTAATAAACGATTGTATCCATTTTCCATTCCGGTAAAAAAAGGCTCGGTTACACGGTAAAACCAACCATGTGAATGCCCGCCTTTTCTGGTAAGATAAACGTTGAGCACAGGTGTTAAGGTTAAGGAAACAAAAGCAGAAATTAATACAGCACCGGCCACCACAATACCAAACTCCCGGAACAAACGCCCAACAAAACCTTCTAAGAAAATAATGGGAAGAAACACAACAGCCAATGTGACGGATGTAGCAATAACGGCAAAATAAATTTCTTTAGAACCTTCACGGGCAGCTTTGTATTTATCCATGCCCTGTTCCATTTTCTTAAAAATATTTTCAGTTACCACAATACCATCATCCACCACCAATCCTGTTGCCAGTACAATAGCCAACAGTGTTAGTACATTGATGGTAAACCCCGAAAAGTACATGATGAAGAAAGCTCCTATTAATGAAACAGGAATATCAATCAAAGGCCGGATGGCAACAAGCCAATCACGGAAGAATAAGAAAATGATGAGTACCACCAATCCAAATGCCAACATCAATGTTTCCTTTACTTCTGAAATGGATTTGCGTACAAACTGTGTTTGGTCTAAACCAATATCCAGTTTAATATCAGCTGGTACTTCTTTTTTGATCTGCTCATAACGCTTATAAAATTCATCAGCAATAGCAATATAGTTACTGCCCGGTTGGGGAACAATGGCTAATGCAATCATGGGAATACCACTTTCTTTCAATACACTTTCTTCGTTTTCCGGCCCAAGGATGGCATACCCAATATCATTTAACTTAATATCTCTACCGCCAATATTTTTGATGATAAGGTTATTGAAATCTTCTTCGGAGTTCAATCGTCCGAATGTTCTTACCGTAAGTTCAGTTGTATTGCCTGAAATTTTTCCTGAAGGCAGTTCGATGTTTTCACGGAGCAATGCATTTTGTACATCTTTGGCAGTTAAACTGTATGCTAATAATTTTTCAGGTTGAAACCAGATACGCATCGCATATTTTTTCTCGCCCCAGATGATAACCGAACTTACACCGGGTATTGTTTGAATCCTTTCCAATAAATTATTGGTTGCATATTCGGTTACCTGTAAAGGATTACGGCTCTCACTCTGAATGGTCATAGAGAGAATAGGATCACTGCTGGCATCGGCTTTGGTTACTACAGGAGGTCCATCCAGATCAGAAGGAAGCGAACGAACCGTTTGTGAAACCTTATCACGCACATCATTGGCAGCTTCTTCTAAATTAAATCCCAGTTCAAACTCTACGTTGATATTGCTGTTGCCCTGGCTGCTGCTGCTGGTAATGTTTTTAACACCTGCAATACCATTGATCGATTTCTCTAATGGTTCGGTGATCTGTGATTCAATTACATCAGCATTGGCACCGGGATAGGAAGTACGTACACTGATATTCGGCGGGTCAATAGCAGGATAATCCCGTACACCTAAAAAACGAAATCCAATAATGCCAAATAATACAATCAGGATGTTCATCACAATTGCAAGTACAGGTCGCTTCAAACTCAGTTCACTAATCGTCATAACTATTGCACTTTTGAAAGTTTGATTTTTGCATCGGGTCTTAAACCAAGCAAACCGGTAGTTACAATTGTATCACCGGGTCTTACGCCACTGAGTATTTCAATATTTGCTGAATCACGAATGCCCGTTTGTACATCTACAAATTTGGCAATACCATCTTTGTACAAAATAAGTTTCTTGCCTCTTGCCTGTGGTAAGATTGCTTGTGATGGAACAAGAATGGCATAATCGTTTCTTGCGAAGTCCATATCTACTTTCGCAAAACCACCTGCTACCAAGGATGCATCGCCCTGCTGAACAACACAACGTACATTCATGCCACGTGTGGTTTCACTAACAGTTGACTCGGTAGCATATATTCTTGCAAGGAATTTTTTTGAGCTTCCGTCAGTGGAGAAAGAGATCAACTGACCCAACTTAATTTTGGACGTATATTTTTCAGGAACACTGAATTGCAATTTCAAGATGTTTACCTGCCGGATATTTGAAATAACAGTGGCAGGTGTTACATAAGCACCGGTTGAAATATTTTTAAAACCAATTTTTCCATTGAAGGGAGCACGAATCTCTGTTTTGGCAATATAGGTTTTCATGAGTTCAATATCTGCTTTGATATTGCTGACCTGTAAAAAACTGAGATCATAATCCTGCTGACTGATGCCATTTAATTTCAGTAATTCATTATTGCGCTCTTCGGTTTTTTGAGCAATCTGTAATTGTACCTGGAGTTTTTTCAATTGAGCCTGCAAGTCGCCATCAAATAACTTTACTAGTAAAGAACCTCTGCTTACTGAAGCACCTTCCCTGATATATAATCCAACTACCCGGCCACTCACTTCAGTATGAATTTCGGTTTCCTCCATTGGTAATAACTGACCGGCTAACTGAAGGGGTTCACTAACAGCACCTGTTCTTACAATATAACCTACTACAACCATTGGCCCCTGCTGACGCTGACCACCTGCTGCTGGTTGTTTTTTTTTCTCTTTGCAGCTAACTACCAACAAGATGGCAGCAACTGCAATCAATTTTATTCTTCTCATATTAATTATAGAATGGCTAAAGTTAAGGATTGAACTTTTGGGTTAAAGTATCAATGGATGAGTGGTAAAAATAATTGAGTTTAAGGGCTATAAGGTACATCTTATCAGTTGTATTTATAAATAACTGATGTTCTTTTTGTGTACCCGGCTAAAGCGTCTTTACTTTCAATGTATGCTTGATACGATTGGCTTTGAAGAGGAGTTCAGCTTTGTCTTTGCCAATAACGGTCACATGCCCCATTTTTCTGCCTGGTTTAGTTTGTGCTTTTCCATACAGATGCACAAAAGCATGTTCCATTTTTAAAACCTCATCAAGCCCTTCGTAGTGAGCAGGTCCGTTATATCCTTCTTCACCAACAATATTTAAAATTACGGATGGCAGGATTGCATCGGTACAACCAAGCGGATAACCGAGCATGATACGCCACAACATATCAAATTGTGATGAATAGTTGCCTTCAATACTATGATGACCACTGTTGTGAACTCTTGGGGCTGTTTCATTCACCAATACATTGCCATTTTTATCAACAAATAATTCTACAGCAAACAACCCGGGCGAATTAAACTTTCGCACTACTTCCATAGCGAAGGCTTCTACTTTCCAGAATATTTTTTCAGGAAGTTGGGCTGGAGATATCTGGTAGTCCAATAAATTTAAAAAAGGATCAAAGATCATTTCAGCAGGTGGATAAATGGTTGTTTCGCCATCTTGTGCTACCGCAACAATCATCGCAATTTCTTTATCAATCACAACTAATTTTTCAAGCACAGCAGGTGCATCAAAACCTTTCTCCATATCTGCTTCTGTTAGTAGCAGCTCCACACCACGGCCATCATAACCACCCATGCCCAATTTATGTGCAGCAGGTAAAAAGGAACTATGCGCTTTCAGATCATTTTTATTTTCTGTGATGATAAATTCAGATGTTGGAATATTGTTCTGTTGATAGAATTTTTTTTGTTCAATCTTATTGTTGATGATGCGTAATGCAGATGGTTTGGGAAATATTTGCACCCCTTCAGTTTCCAGTTTTTCAAGTGCATCAACATTTACACTTTCAATTTCAATGGTTAAAGCATCCAGTCCTTTTCCAAAATTGTAAACCGCATCAAAATCTTTGATATTACCTTTTGTAAAATGATGACAAAGATGTGCTGCCGGGCAGTGTTCGTCATTTTCCAACACATAGGTTTCAACCGGGTAGTTGGCAGCAGCCTGTAATAACATTCGTCCTAATTGTCCGCCGCCGAGGATGCCAATACGTTTCATAGGTTCAAAGATAAGGTTAAGCTCAAAAGCTTTCTGTTTGAAGCTTACGGGTTTTGTTTAATTTTGTAGTATGCTTCCTGATTATCCTACTAAAAGATTTAACGACAAACGCAGCAACTACTCTTTGCTGATGGAAGTATTGGCCGTTGATGCTATTTAATTTTTTTGACAGTATATTTCAAAAGAATTGAAATTGTATTTCATCTTTTCTGTTTATTTATCAGCACATTCAAAATTCAAAAAACATGTCAGCTATAACAGCAAGTAATACCGGGCAAACGATGCAAACCGATTTCCTTCCTCTCCACGGAACAGATTATGTAGAATTTTATGTAGGCAACGCCAAACAGGCAGCCCATTATTATATCACTGCTTTTGGTTTTCAGCCATTGGCCTATGCCGGTCCTGAAACCGGGATGAAAGACAGTGCCAGCTATGTTGTTCGTCAAAATAAATTAACATTGGTTCTAACAACACCTTTACGTTCAGGTAACGAAATGGCCGATCATATTTACAAACATGGGGATGCGGTGAAAATACTGGCTTTAAAAGTTGAAGATGCTGCCAGTGCTTTTGCAGAAACAACCAGGAGGGGAGCAAGTTCCTATAAAGAAGTAACAAAACTTGAGGATGCAGATGGGGAAGTGATTGTTAGCGGAATTCATACCTATGGCGACACAGTTCATTTATTTATTGAACGAAAAAATTATAAAGGACTATTTATGCCCGGCTATCGTGCATGGAGTAATCCCTATTTTAAAGTTGCGGAAACCGGTTTACAGTATGTGGATCATTGTGTGGGAAATGTAGGCTGGAATCAAATGAACCCATGGGTAAAGTTTTATGAGAATGTAATGGGTTTCCGGAACATACTCACTTTTGATGATAATGATATTTCAACTGAATATTCTGCTCTCATGAGTAAGGTTATGAGCAATGGAAACGGCTATGTAAAGTTTCCTATTAATGAACCTGCAGAAGGAAAGAAAAAATCACAAGTGGAAGAATACCTCGACTATTACGCAGGTGAAGGGGTACAACATGTTGCTATGGCAACAAATAATATTGTTGAAACAGTGATGGCTTTACGAAGCAGGGGAGTAGAATTTTTACAAGTACCTACTTCTTATTACGATGATCTGCTCGACAGAGTTGGTCAAATAGACGAAGATCTGGGCCCACTAAAGGAGTTAGGCATATTGGTTGATAGGGACGAAGAAGGGTATTTACTACAGATTTTTACCAAACCGGTAGAAGACCGGCCAACCCTGTTTTTTGAAATTATTCAGCGAAAAGGAGCGCAAAGTTTTGGAAAAGGCAATTTTAAAGCCTTGTTTGAAGCAATTGAACGGGAGCAGGAGGCCAGGGGCAACTTGTAAATTTACCGGGCAGTTTTACTGCCCGTTTTATTTTAATTTTATCAACATTTTGAAATATTTTTGCGTCTACATCGTTCATAATAAATCCAGTATGCTCAACAAAGGCCTTATACTTTACCTCTTTACTTTTATTGCCACTGTTCAGGCCGTTCTGGCACAGTATGCTGTTTTTGATGCCCCAATCAAAAATTTCAGAATTGCAGGTATTGTACCCAGAGTAGAAGATTCATTAAAAAAAGAATTCCGGGATAAAGGCTTGCATTGGCCCGCCAAATACATGTATGTAAGGGCTTTCAAGCATGAAAAGCAAATGGAAGTGTGGGTAAAAAATGACTGGAATGAAACGTTCAGCCTGTTTAAAGTATATAAAGTTTGTGCAACCTCAGGAACGTATGGTCCAAAACGCAAAGAAGGCGACAAACAAATTCCCGAAGGATTTTATTATATCAATGAATTCAATCCCAATAGCAATTATCATTTGGCGCTCGGTTTAAATTACCCCAATGCATCAGATGTAATTTTAAGTGATCAGAACAAACCCGGTGGTGATATTTATATTCATGGCAACTGTGTAACCATTGGTTGCTTGCCTTTAACAGATTCATTGATTGAGCAGGTATATTACCTGGCGTCAATTGTGAAAGAGCAAGGCCAGGATTTTATTCCTGTTCATATTTATCCTGTTCGATACGATAATAACAAAGCCGTTGAACAGTTCAGTAATAAAACAAAAAACAAACAGGAAGTTCAGAAGTTTGCAACTGAAATAAAAGAAGCCTATGAATTTTTTGAAGATACCCATCAGTTACCAACGGTATTAATTGGTAAAAATGGAAACTATATAGTTGCAACCAATCCTGAAACACCAAAAGTTACGAGACTAAAGATTATTGAAACAAATAACCCTGCCAACCCTTATGCAGCATGGAGCCTGGAAGATAAAGTAGACCTGGTTCCTTCATACAAAGAAGGGAATGCAGCTTTACAACGCTGGTTATTTAATTTAAGTAAAGAATTAGTGCCCATGCTCAGCGGCAACCCCTCAATGTCTTTGCAGGTTGAGTTTATTGTGGATAAAAACGGAAATACTGCTTTGGCTACTGTTATACGTGGCGGCTATCCGGCATTAAATAAAATGGTGAAGGATAAATTTGAAAAGGAATTGAAATGGTCTCCTGCAACAAAAGATGGAAAGCCAGTTCATACCAAACTCAAACAAAATCTGAATATCACTGCGCCAGAAGATCTATAGCAAACTATTACCCATCATCCAGTATTCATGTAAAGTGCCCTGTACCTCTATGTAAACAGAACCAACATGAAACCAGGATTGAAATTCATCCTCTTCTTTTGTTTTTCTGCTTTTTTTCTTATAGAAGAAAGCAAGTGCCAAACTGTATCTGGTATTATCAACAGCTATTTTAAAGTTACCAATTTTATTCCTACTTACAATGCTGTGAGGGTGCAAAATATTTCAGGTTTAACATCCGGCGACAGGGTTTTGCTTATTCAAATGAAAGGCGCAACAATCAATGAAACAAACACAGCATCCTTTGGCGCTATTACAAGTATTGGACAGGCAGGTTTGTATGAGTTTGCAACCATCTGTGGTTTTTTAAACGATACTGTTGTATTTCAAAAACAGTTACTCAACAGCTATGATTATACAAAACCAGTGCAGTTGGTATATGTGCCAACTTTCACCAATGTAACTATTGCAGGAACTTTATTGGCACAGGAATGGAATTCAACAACAGGTACAGGTGGGGTCATTGCTTTAGAAGCAACCGGTACTATTACGATGAATGCTGGGATTGATGCAAACGGAGCTGGCTATAAAGGAGGTGAGTTGGTCGCATTCAGTACCTGTAGTTGGTTAGCAACCGCTTCTGCTTATAGTTATTCGCCGCCAACAACATTAAGCAACAATTTAAACGGGGCTTATAAAGGGGAAGGCATCAATATTACTCAGTCCGGTTTTGAAGGAGGGAAAGGAAAACAATCAAATGGTGGAGGCGGTGGTAATAATCATAATACCGGAGGCGGAGGCGGAGGCAATTATGGGGCTGGAGGGAATGGTGGAAACTATACAGGAACCGGAGGTTTTCCCTGCAACGGTTCACATGCAGGAATAGGTGCATTGGCATTAAATAGTTATGGTTATTCTTTAGGTACTAACAGGATTTTTGCAGGTGGTGGTGGTGGTTCGGGTCATGAAAATAATCCTGAAGGAACACCCGGTGGAAACGGTGGCGGCATTGTTTTTATTAAATGCAATAATTTAATTGGAAATAACAATAGCATTACAGCAAATGGGAAACAAGGTTTAAGTACAAATCCATCGAATGTTCCGTCTAATGAAGGCAGGGGTGATGGTGGTGGTGGTGGTGGTGCAGCAGGTGTTATTTTGTTGCATATAAATTCCTATACCACATCTTTAAATGTAGAAGCAAAAGGAGCTAATGGTAGTACCGTGGGATTTCAGGCACAATGCCCCGGGCCCGGTGGTGGCGGTGGTGGTGGTGTCATTTGGGCTTCATCAGCATTGCCTGTAAATGTTACAAGCAGTATTAGTGGAGGGACTGCCGGAATTGTAAAGCCAACTACTTATGATCCTGTATGTGAAGGCTCCACTAATAATGCAACCGCCGGTACTGCTGGTATTGTATTAAACAACTTTCAAATTATAGAGGGTTCATTGTTTAATTGCGGTGGTATTTTACCCATTGCATCATTGAAAGAATGGAACGGTAAACGTGTAAGCAAGGGAATTGAATTGAAATGGAAGTTGGAGCAAACAGTTGATCTCGAAGCAATTAAATTAGAGAAGAAATTGGCAAGAGGTAATTTCACTGTTCTCCATTCCAACCTTCAACCTCAGGAAGGGGTTTATCAGTTTCTTGATAGAAGTAATGAGTTGCCCGCAACTTACAGATTAATGATTCAAACAAAAACAGGGAAGAAAGAATATTCCAGCCAATTGTTTTTTGAACGTGAAAAAGTAAAACGTTTGAACCTGTATCCAAATCCTGTTACAAATGAAGTAAGATTAGAATTACCTGCATCTTCAACAGGACGCACTGCTGTTGTTGTTTTTGATTACACTGGAAAGCAGGTGTTGAGGAAAGAAATTGTGATCAGTAATCAATCTTATACAATCTTACAACTTGCTCAACTTGCAGCAGGCACTTATACTGTACAATTATATTGGAAGGATGAATTGTATATTGGTAAGATTGTAAAACAGTAAACAACTACTTCATCAATATCTGAACTGTTTCCGGGCTTTGTTGTTTCAGTTCAATGGTTTTTCCAGCAGTCATCTTTTCTACAAGTTCATCATGATAATGGCGGATACTGAGCAAGGTTAATCCTTTTTCTACCTGTACATCAAACGCAGCAGAAGCTGCTAATGCAAGTTTTTCAATTTTATCGGATCTGTCGTCTAAGCACAATTGTAAACTCACTGCATGTGTTTGAATCAGGTTCGGTTTTATTTTCAACTTTGCCATCATTTCATATAAGTCGCTCATAGGCTCTTCACCAATAAAAGAAAAATCTTTTGTATGCAATTGCAGCAATACCTGGTTTTGTTTGATGACAATGATTGGCGGTAAATTTTTTACCGGATGATTATGGATGACTGTACCCGGTAACGAAGCATCAGCAAAACTTTTTACATACATGGGGATATTCTTATTCTGCAAAGGCTTGATGGTTTTAGGATGAATTACCTGTGCACCATAATAAGCCATTTCTATTACTTCATCATAATTCAACTCCTGAATATATTGTGCATCCGGAAATTGTTTAGGATCAGCATTCATGATTCCTTGTACATCTTTCCAGATGGATAAGCTTTCTGCATTAAGCATATTGGCAAACACAGCAGCAGAGTAATCACTTCCTTCCCTTCCCAGCGTAGTACTTTCATTCTCATCGGTACTGCCAATAAAACCTTGTGTAATCAACATCCTGTTTGAGTTGAATAAAGACTTCACCTGCGCATCTACCTGTTGTTGTGTAAAGGCAAGATCAATTCCTGCATCACGGAAATTATCATCGGTGCGGAAAAGATCCCTTACATCTATCCATTGATTATTTACACCAATTTCATTCAAATAGGCACTAACAAGAGAAGTGCTCAATAGCTCACCAATACAAACGATCTGATCATAATAATAATCATATGCACGAACGGGTTGATCGTGGAGCAGCCATTCCACTTCTGTAAAAAAATTATTGAATTGTTCCAGCAGCGGATTAAAATGAGTGACCAGTAAAAACTTGGCTTCATCAAGATGTTGCAGTTTTACGGCTCTGAACAATTGCAAGGCTTCCTCTTTCTTACTTGCAAAAAAAGCATCGGTTACTTTTTCCAGCGCATTGGTTGTTTTACCCATGGCCGAAATAACGATCATCAATTGTTCATCAGGAAATTGTTGAATGATGTTTCCGAGGTTCTTGATCTTTTCATAGTTGCTTACACTGGCCCCGCCGAATTTGAAAACCTTCATGAAGAATGTCTTATTTAAGATATATGATGTAGGATTATGAAACCTTTGCTTATTCTAAAAGCGTTACAAAGATAGGGGGTGATTGTCTGCTCACCTGAAAGGAGACCATGCAACTTGTTTATCTTATTGTTTGCGATGAGCAGTCACCCTTTTGGTGAACAGTCATCAAATATTTCTTGAATTTTTCCACTTCTTCCCCAAGCGTTCAATGGTTCCGGTTATGCGTTCACTTCTTGTTTTATCTTGCCTGGCTGTAACAATCCACTCAATAAATTCTTTCTTATTGGTGAAAGACAAGGTCTCAAAATAAGCAGCTTCCTTTTTATTTTTCTTTAAAGCAGCAGCAAGGTCACCTGGCAGTTTTACTTCTTTTGTAGTTGGGTTTACCCAGTTAAATATTTCCCGAACGTTCGGTTTGTCTTCTTTCTTTTTATCGATTTCTGTTTTTGCTCTGAAACCAAATGTGCTCCAGGTAGCATCAAAGGAGATAAGACTGATCCATGTAAGTTTATCCCCTTCAGCCAAAAGACAATCCCATCCTTTATCCCGTGTAAGATCAGTTTGAATTCCAGACGTACCTTTAGGATAATAGATCCATACAATTACTTCAGGCTTCAGTAATTTCATCACCATACTCATTTCTTTTTCCATTTGTGCTCTGTTAAGTACAAACCAATGCACCTGATCGTAATTTTTTGTGGTTGCTGAAATAATTGTTCCGGTTGGTACTGGTCCCAACTGTTTTGCAAAATCTTTGGGAGCATTGAGTGTTAATAAAGCAAACTGTTCTTTAATACGGAGTTTTTGAGCAAGTGTATTGGCCATGACAATTACTTTGAACGAAGATAATTAGATGTTGCCAACGCCGGACTGGCTGAAACCACGTGAGGTATAAAAAGAAATTTGAATAATCATGAGTCAGAAAATCCACATCAGCTGCTTATTTCTGCCAATTTTTCACCTATCAACCCCATGGCACTATCATTGAGTAGAAGGAAGTGAATCTGTCTGCCGGCAGGCAGGCTTAAAAATTAAAAATTTTATCATGGGAAAAATAATAGGAATCGACTTAGGAACAACAAATAGTTGCGTATCTGTAATGGAAGGCGCTGAACCTGTTGTAATAGCAAACGATGAGGGTCGTCGTACAACCCCGTCAATTGTAGCTTTCTTGAAGAATGGTGAACGTAAAGTAGGCGATCCTGCAAAGCGTCAGGCAATCACAAACCCGGTTAATACCATTAGCTCAGTAAAACGTTTTATGGGCCGTCAGTTTGATGAAGTAGGTGAAGAAATTAAACACTGGAGCTATAAAGTAGCTAAAGGTGACAATAATACCGTTCGTATTGACATAGATGGCAGATTGTACACACCACAGGAAATTTCAGCTATGGTGCTGCAAAAAATGAAAAAAACAGCCGAAGATTACCTGGGCCAGGAAGTAACAGAAGCGGTGATTACCGTACCTGCTTACTTTAATGATGCACAGCGCCAGGCTACCAAAGAAGCCGGTGAAATTGCAGGTTTGGTTGTTCGTCGTATTGTAAACGAACCAACAGCAGCAGCATTGGCTTATGGCCTTGATAAAAAACATAAAGATCAAAAAATTGCCGTGTTCGATTTGGGGGGTGGTACGTTTGATATCTCTGTTCTGGAATTAGGAGAAGGTGTATTTGAAGTAAAATCTACTAACGGTGATACACACCTTGGTGGTGATGATTTTGATAAAGTGATCATTGACTGGTTAGCTGATGCGTTTAAAAATCAGGAAGCAATTGATTTGCGTAAAGATCCGATGGCCTTGCAGCGTTTGAAAGAAGCCGCTGAAAAAGCAAAAGTTGAATTATCTTCTTCCAGCGAAACAGAAATCAATTTGCCATACGTTACTGCAGTGGACGGTGTACCCAAACACTTAGTAATTAAATTGAGCCGTGCAAAATTTGAATCATTAGCAGATAAATTATTTGAACGTTGTTTGAAGCCATGTGAACTTGCATTAAAAGATGCAGGTCTTTCTACAAGTGATATTGACGAAGTTATTTTAGTGGGAGGTAGTTCTCGTATTCCTAAAGTACAGGAAATTGTAGAAAAGTTTTTTGGAAGAAAACCAAACCGCAGTGTAAACCCCGATGAGGTGGTTGCTGTTGGTGCGGCTATTCAAGGTGCCGTGTTAACCGGTGAAGTAAAAGATGTGTTGTTACTCGATGTTACTCCGCTCAGCCTTGGTATTGAAACCCTTGGTGGTGTAATGACAACCTTGATTCCAAGTAATACAACCATTCCTTCAAAAAAATCTGAAACATTCAGTACCGCATCCGATAATCAACCCGGCGTGCAAATACATATTTTGCAGGGCGAGCGTCCGATGGGTAAAGACAATAAGAGTCTGGGTATATTTAACCTCGATGGCATTCCGCCTGCACCACGTGGTGTTCCGCAGGTTGAAGTAACATTTGATATTGATGCGAATGGTTTATTGCATGTAAGCGCAAAAGATAAAGGCACTGGTAAAGAACAGAAGATTCGTATTGAAGCAGGCAGCGGGTTAACAAAGGAAGAGATTGAAAAGATGAAGAATGAAGCCAAGGCGAATGAAGCAACCGATAAAGCAGAAAAAGAAAAGGTAGAAAAGATCAATATGGCCGACAGTTTGATTTTCCAAACAGAAAAGCAACTGAAAGAATATGGCGATAAAATTTCTGCTGATAAAAAAATTCCTATTGAAGCTGCTTTGGAAAAATTAAAGGAAGCACATAAATCGCAGGACCTTGCAGCCATTGATGCAGTGATGACCGAAATGAATACAGCCTGGACAGCAGCAAGCGAAGAAATGTATAAAGCCACACAGGAAACTCAAGCTCAGCCTGGTGCTGATGGAGGTGCTTCAACTGAAGGCAATCCAAAAAATGACAATGTGGAAGATGCACAGTTTGAAGAAGTGAAGTAAAATAAGGTAGTTATCATAGTAAACCGTAGCAGAAATGCTGCGGTTTTTTTTATTTCAACCTGAACAGTATTGTTATTATATAAAAAAAGCCCATCGCTTTTCAGCAACAGGCTTCAATATAATAAAGGCAGTAAGTATTAAATGAGATCCAGTGCCTTTGCCAGGTAATACACAATAAAAGGTAATGTGGCAGTAATAAAATTCGCATATGGACTTATGTATAGAAGTACAAAAGCAGCTACCGAAACAAAAAACAAGATCCAGTTCAGTGCAGATGATTTCTTTTCCATGCGTTATAATTTTTGCGAAGATAAGGGGTGGGGTTTAAACAGTAAAATTTCAAATAATTATCCACAGTATGCAGGTTAAACCTGCTATTGTAAAAATACCTTTTTCAAAGTGTTTGGATTTGTAAATGCTTTGCTTATTTTAGATTCATTATTAACCAAAACTGTTTCATTATGAGAAAGATTACCATCTTTTTACTTGCTGTTGGATTCAGCATTTCTTCTAATGCAGGAATTATTTATGTTCCAGCCAATTCTACTGACAATGCAAAAGCGGGTGTTAAAGCAACGATTGAAAATGTAAAAGCAATAAACATGGAAGCCTTTCTTGCTCTTACCTCCGAAAAGGTGGAAGAATTGACTGGAAAAAAAATGAACTTCGCTGAGAAAATTGCACTCAAAATGTCACAAAAGAAAGCCAAACGTGCAGGTGGTGAAATTCCAAAAGGACTATACATTGTTTTGGCTATTTTTGGGTTGGCATGGATTGCTATGGGTGTAATGGATGACTGGAAGGGCAGCACTTGGATCGTAAATTTAATTCTTACGTTTCTGTTCTGGTTACCTGGTTTAATTCATGCCTTAATTGTTATGAAAAAATATTACCCTTAAAAATTTTAATAATAGAAAAAAGGACCCTCAGTTTTGAGGGTTTTTTTTGTCGTGATTGAGGCTTCAATTATTTTTACACGGAAACAAATTTTATATGAGCGAGAAACAGGATTTTTTAGAAGAACAACAACAGTTCATTGAACAGGAGGGATTTCGCATTCAGGCTTCGGACCTTAACCGTCCTTGGGGTGGTTTTTTTGTTTTGGATGAAAGCCAGGCCGAACAATTTATAGCAACTTATTTTCCAACCTATAAAAAGGAAGATCTGATGTTGGGCAATAAACTCAGCCCCAAAATATTGGTGGTTGAGCCGGGGAAACGCTTATCCTGGCAATACCATGATCGGCGGGCAGAAATCTGGAGAGTAGTTGAAGGCGAAATAGGGGTGGTAATGAGCGATAATGACGAAGAAACAGGAGTCAATATTTTTGAACCCGGCGATATAATTATTTTGGAAAATGGTAAAAGACATCGGCTGGTTGGTTTAAATGATTGGGGTGTTGTGGCTGAAATATGGCAGCATACCGATACTGAACATCCATCTGATGAGGATGACATTGTGCGATTACAGGATGATTTTGGCCGATGATATCAACCAAAAATTGATATTTAAAAAAGATGTGTTGTAATAACACATCTTTTTTTATGGAATTTTGTTAACTTAAACCGGAATTAAAGACAACCATTATGCGAAAAGTTTCACATATCCTTCAGCGAAAAGGAAAGAATGTTATTTCAGTTGAACCCGGTCTCTCTGTTATTAATGCATTACAACTGATGGCTGAAAAAAATATCGGTTCTGTTATGGTTATAGAAGATGATATCTATTTAGGTGTTTTAACCGAACGGGATTATGCACGTAAAGTTATTCTCAAAGGAAAGTCTTCAACTGAAACCTTTGTAAAAGATATCATGAGTACAGGATTGCCCCGTATTACACCCGATAATTCTATTGAAACCTGCATGCACATTATGAGCGAAAGCAATATTCGCTACCTGCCTGTTTTTGAAAATGACCAGGTTTGCGGCATTATTTCCATTACTGATGTGGTTACAGAAACCATCCTTTCGCAAAAAGAAACGATCGAACAATTGCAGAATTATATTCAATCATAGTCTCATTCCGTTGATGAACATTTGATGAATGGCGATGCTGCTTGTTTTGTAATTGTAACTTTGCTTCCGAATGAAGCATCTTTCTTATCTCAATAAATATTTCTGGAAGTACAGGTTACGGTTATTGCTGGGTATTGCCTTCATTTTTATATCCAACTATTTTGCTGTGCTGGCACCGCAGGTTACCGGGTATATCATTGATAAAGTACAGGCTTTCCTTACCAATAGTCCCAAAGAGAACATTTTGAAACAAAATGATTGGTTAGTCACTTGGGTGATCAATCAAATTGAAACATTTACTTTTTCTTTTACCGGCATTGTTGCTCTGTTTGGAATAGTACTGTTGATATTCGCCATACTCCGTGGATTTTTTATGTTCCTCATGCGTCAAACCATCATCGTTATGAGCAGGCATATTGAGTATGATCAGAAGAATGAAGTGTTTCAGCATTACCAGCAGCTCGATACCAATTTTTATAAAACCCATGAAACAGGCGATCTGATGAATCGCATGGCAGAAGATGTAAGCCGGGTACGCATGTACACGGGACCTGCTGTTATGTATCTTATCAACCTCATTGCATTGATTTCGCTCAGTGTTTTTTATATGGTGAAAAAAAATGCTGAACTGTCGCTCTATGTATTGGCACCTTTACCCATTTTAGCCATTACCATTTATTACGTCAATAATATCATCAATAAAAAAAGCGAAGAAGTGCAGGAAAAGTTAAGTGATCTTACAACCAATGCACAACAGGCTTATTCAGGAATCAGGGTTATTAAATCTTTTGTGCAGGAAAATGCAATGCTGCGTTTTTTTAAATCAAACAGCGATCAATACCGAACAAGTGCTATGGGTCTTTATAAAGTGGAAGCTATTTATTTTCCGATAATGGGATTGATCATTGGCATCAGTACATTGCTTGTAATTTTGGTTGGTGGGTTAAAATATATGCAGGGGCAAATCAATTTTGGTGATATGGCAGCCTTTATCATGTACCTCACCATGCTGGCTTTTCCTGTAAGTGCAATTGGTTGGGTAGCAAGTACCATTCAACGTGCAGCAGCATCACAAAAAAGATTAAATGAATTCCTGCTCACTGAATCAACCATTCAACAACCGGTACAACCCATTGAGCATTCTTTACAGGGAACGATTGAATTCAACAATGTGAGTTTTGTTTATCCGCATACGGGCATTGAAGCGTTAAAGCATTTTAATCTGCAGATAAAAAAAGGAGAGAAGGTGGCCATTATTGGCAGAACCGGTTCAGGCAAATCAACCATTGCACAACTCTTACTCAGGTTTTACGATCCCACAGCGGGTAAAATAATGGTTGACGGAATAGATCTGAAACAATTACAGTTGCAACATTTTCGTAACCAGGTAAGCTATGTGCCACAGGAAGTTTTTTTATTCAGCGATACGATTGCAAACAATATTGCATTTGGTTCAGTTGCGCAAGCTGATGAAAAAATTAAAAAAGCTGCAATTTCAGCATCCATTCACAAAGATATTCAATTGTTCCCTGCCGGATATCAAACAATGGTAGGAGAAAGAGGGGTTACTTTAAGCGGTGGACAGAAACAACGGATCTCCATTGCAAGAGCATTGGTGAAAGATCCCGGGTTGATCATCCTGGATGATTGTTTAAATGCCGTTGATGTAAGAACCGAACGTGAAATACTTACGCATTTATCCGGGTACTTACAGGATAAAACTGCAATAGTTATTACACATCGTATTTTTTCGCTATTGCAATTCGATCGCATCGTTGTAATGGATGATGGCCAAATTGCTGAACAGGGAAGACATGATGAGTTGCTGCAAAAACAGGGGCTGTACGCCGATTTGTATAATCGCCAGCAAATGGAAGAATCCCGGTCTTAAACGCTTCATAAGAATGGTTTAAAGGATCTTGGGAAAATTTTGCCAAATGGAAAAGAACTATATCTTTGTCGCTGTTTTAAAAAAACAATGAACAACTAAAACCAACAATTGTGACGTACGAAAATAACGATAAACGGATGGAAAGCATTTACAGCAAAAGGATCCGTGCCGGAAAGAGAAGGACTTATTTCTTTGATGTTAGAGCAACCCGTGGAAATGATTATTACCTCACTATTACGGAGAGCCGTAAACGCTTTACCGGCGAAGGATACGACCGCCATAAAATTTTCCTTTATAAAGAAGATTTCAACAAGTTTATAAAAGGATTGATTGAGGCGGTAGATTATGTAAAAACAGAATTGATGCCTGATTTTGATTTTGATGCCTTTAATCATGAAGATGCTCCTTCAAGTGGCGATGGTGAATATGCACCCACAGAACAATCTTCAAATGGGCATACTGCCGTAACACCTGTTATTGCAGCAAGTATTATACAGCAAGTTGAAGAAATTCCTGCAACAACTGTACCCAGCCAGGAAGTGCAAGCCACTGATAATGGTTTGGCCAATGAAGAAGTTGATAAATGGTAAGAAACCAAAACTAACTGATACAATAAAACTCTCCGATTGGAGGGTTTTTAGTTTTATAACAGGGCAGAAAAAAAAGATTCTTAATAAACTTTTACCATGAATACATAATTCAATAGCTTTTCAACCTGCTTCCCTTTATCCATACCTTTTACAGTTGAATTGACCGGAAGTTTGAGGTCATGAAGGGTTGAATCGTTTTTCTTCAATTCATTCACTGCCTGTATAATATATTTTGACTGAATTGCAAATACAACTCCTTCAGTATTGATTTCTTTTGTACTGAGAATACCAATGATCTCTCCATTTTTATTAAAAACCGGTCCACCACTGTTCCCCGGATTGGCAGCAACTGCAATCTGGCAACTAAGCGTATCGCCATTGAAACCGGTTTTAGCGCTGAGGTATCCTTCGCCATATACAATATCATTACGTGGATAACCTAAAGTAAAAATAGGTTCAGCAATATCAGTTGATGACTTTCGGATAGTATATGGTAAGGGGCCCATTGATTTGAAGTCTTTATCCTGGATCTTTAAAATAGCAATATCTTTTGCTTCATCTACTTTAACCAAAATGGCTTTAAACTCTTCTCCTTTGCTATTATAAACAACAATGCCATTTTTTGCATTTTTTATTACATGTGCATTGGTAACAAGATAACCTTTGCCATCAACCAAAAAAGCAGAACCACCACCTGTTACTTTAGAACCGGTAGGGAGTTTGGTTATTCTTTCAATATTGTTGATTTTATTATCCTGAATTTTTATTGCATTGTTAAGTTTGTCATATTTACGGCCTAATTCAAGAATTTCCTGGTTATTGCTTTTCGGGGTAAGCAACAAGGTCATGCTGCTGATGGATAAAGCAGTGATGCCTGCAATTGAAGCTGCAATGGTAATAGTACGCTTATAACGTTTCCACATGTTTACCACTTTTGCTCCTGTTGTAAGCATGTTTTCTTTAATAGCGCCATCCTGCAATAATTGGTTATGTACCTCATGCAGTGAATGTTTCATTTCACGGGTACCGCTGTAACGTTGCAGCTCCTGTAAGAAAAAAGAATGCTCAACCACCATTTGATCCACTTCCGGGCTTGTTTGTCGTAATTGCTCAAACTGTGCTTTTTCTTCAGTATTCATTTCACCATTCAGGTAACGTTCTGTAGCATCAATTAGTAAAATTTCTTCCATCTCAATCTCCTTTTTTATATTGTGCAAAGAATAATTTCTTCAATCGCATCAGGCATTTATATTTTTGGTTTTTAGCATTATCTGCGTTGGTATAACCAAACCCTTCAGCTATTTCATGCATTTGCCTTTTCTGAATATAATATGCTTCCAGTAAGCTCTTGCAGGGTTCCCCCAAGTGGTTCATTGCCCTTTCCATTACACTAAAAGCTTCATTTTTCCGATCCTGCTCCTCTATTTCTTCCTCCACCGGAATAATCTCTTCCATACTTTCAATGGGTGAACCAAAACGTTGAAGCTGTTGTAACCGTTTTAACCATAAACGCCGGCAAACGGAATAAACATATGTTTTAATCTGGCTTGTTAATTCAAAATTTCCCCCACGGGCTTTTTCAAATAATAAGATCATTGCCTCCTGAAAAACATCCCTGGCATCGTCTGTTGTACCGTTATTGTTGAGGATAAAGGTTTGGATCATGCCAAAATTGTCCTTATACAGAGCCTCAATCGCCTTCCTGTCGTTATGTGCCAAGCCATCTAATAATTCCAGTTCTTTGGAGTAGGGTTTCACTTTCTCTTGTTTTAATACAGTAAAGGCAAAATTGTAACCCAAAAAGGGGTAAAAAAAATTTATTTTGGGTTTAGGGTTACCTTTTTTCTCTTTTTGTATTAATCCCTTGATAATTATCTTAAACTTTAAAATTAAAAAGAATGAAAAAGGTTTTATTAGCGTTCGCTATCCTCGGTTTTGTAGCTTGTAACAATGAAGGTGCAAAAACTGAAGGTTCTGATACAACAACTACTGTTGTTCCTTCTGCTGACACTGTAACTACAGTAACTACTACTGATACTACTGTTGGAAATCCTGGTGATACTACCATCAAAAAGACTACTGAAACAGACACTACTAAGAAAAATTAATCTTAGCATAAGGCTTTCGTGAAGAAGGAACACCCGGCTTGCGGGAGAATGAGAAGCCTGAAGTAAAAATTTTCATATGGCAAGCAATCGTTAACGGCCGCTCTATTCTTAGAGTGGCTTTTTCTTTTTTGCTGTTTTTTTTGCCACTAACACTTGTTTTATCAATTGGCTATTTTATATTTGAACCGTAATGACACAATTCAAAGGATACCGTTGGTTTTATTTTAGCTTCTTTTATTTTAGAATGAAGCCGGGAATGCTTTTGTTGCCTGTCAGTAATTGAACTTACTAAATCAACATAAAGAATCCCGGCCAAAAGGTCGGGATTCTTTTTTAGCCTCCCCAGCCCTCCAAAGGAGGGATTTAAGAGGTTGAAAATTTATGCATATTTATAATTGATAAAATGAAAGAGGATAAAAAAAAATCAGATACTTGGAAAAGCAGGGTAAGTGCGGAAGATAATTCCCCCTTTGGGGGATTGAGGGGGCTGGGGCTTTGTATTACCATACAAGGATATGAAGGCAGTTTTCACCAGGAAGCTGCCCGGCTGTTCTTTGGAAAAGAAGTAGCCATCATTCCATGCGCAACATTTAGGGAAGTGGTAAAGATTGGTGCTGATAAAAAACAAAGTAATGGCGCAGTAATGGCTATTGAAAACTCAATCGCAGGAAGTATTCTGCCTAATTATATTTTATTGCAGAAAAGTAACCTGAAGATTGTTGGCGAAGTGTACCTGCAGATCAAACAAAACTTAATGGTCAACCCCGGTGTAAAGCTGGAAGACATTAAGGAAGTACATTCACATACCATGGCTTTGCAACAGTGTTATGATTATTTAGATCAGCACAAATGGAAATTGGTAGAAACAGAGGATACAGCCCTGAGTGCGAAGCATATTCATCAACATAAGAGCAAACATATTGCTGCAATTGCCAGTAAGCTGGCTGCAGAATTATATGGACTGGATATAATTGCCCCGGCTATTCAAACCATGAAAAATAATTACACCAGGTTTTTGGTCTTGCAAAGGGAAGTCATAGCCGCGGTTTTGACTGATGCCAATAAGGCATCTGTGAATTTTGTAACCGATCATTCAAAAGGAAGCCTGGTAAGAGTATTAAGTATGATTGCTGATGGTGGTATCAATTTAAGCAAGCTGCAAAGCTTTCCCATTCCCGGCAGCAATTTCAAATATAGCTTTCATGCAGATATGGAATTTGACACGATTGAACAGTTTTATGAAGTCATTGAATCAATGAAACCTTCAACGGTTGAGTTGAAGATTTACGGAGTATATAAAAACGGAAAAAGAAAGCCCAGCCCCCTCTAACTCACCCAAGGAGGAGGATAGCTGCAGCACAGCCCTGATGTGTAAAAGAATAATAAATTGTTGAATTAAAAATATTGTAATAACAAAATGCAAATAGCAAAAAGATTAGAAGGAATTGGTGAATATTATTTCTCTCAAAAGCTGAGGGAGATAGATGAACTGAATAAGCAAGGAAAAAATATCGTCAATCTAGGTATTGGCAGTCCTGATTTGCCACCGCATCCTGATGTGATTAAAACATTACAGGATGAAAGTGCAAAACCCAATACACATGCCTATCAATCGTATAAAGGATCGCCAGTTTTACGCAAAGCAATCAGTGATTGGTATAAAACATGGTATCATGTTGACCTGAATCCGGATACAGAAATATTACCACTCATCGGTAGCAAAGAAGGCATCATGCATATCTGTATGACGTATTTAAATGAAGGAGACTTGGTATTAGTTCCTAATCCAGGTTATCCTACATACAAAAGTGCAGTGAAACTTGCAGGCGGAGTTTGTATTGATTATGATCTGAAAGAAGAAAACAACTATGCACCTGATTTTGCAGAAATAGAAAGACAATTAGAGTCTTTAAATAGCGAGGCTGATGTGTTGGTGGCTTCCCCTTCCGGGCGAAGGCGGAAGGGGACCGTAAAATTGCTTTTTGTGAACTATCCTCATATGCCAACGGGTACCTTGCCGGAGGAATCATTCTTTAAACAACTTATCGCTTTTGCGAAGAAGCATAACATCCTTGTTATTCATGATAATCCTTACAGTTTTATTTTGAATGAACACCCAATGAGTTTATTGAGTGTTGAAGGTGCAAAAGATGTGGTGCTGGAATTAAACTCCTTGAGTAAAAGTCAGAATATGGCGGGCTGGCGAGTAGGTATGCTCAGCGGAGCGAAAGAACGAATTGAAGAAGTATTGCGTTTTAAAAGCAATATGGATAGCGGTATGTTTTTACCTGTACAACTGGCAGCAGCCACTGCATTAAATCTTGGCCAGGATTGGTACGATAGCGTAAATAAAATTTACCGTGAACGAAGAGAAAAAGTATTTGAGTTGCTGGATCTGTTGCAATGTGTCTATTCAAAAGAACAGGCAGGTATGTTTGTATGGGCAAAGACCTCACCCCAAACCCTCTCCAAAGGAGAGGGAGGGAAAACACATCCTTTAGGAAGAGGAGGAATGTTGAGCGACGAAGTGTTGTACAACAGCAATGTGTTTATTACTCCGGGTGGTATTTTTGGAAATGCAGGTGATGAATACATCCGTGTGAGTTTGTGTGCACCGGTGGAACGTTTTGAAGAGGCGATTAAAAGAATCAGTGAAAAGTAAAAAGTCAAAAACAAAAACTATGAAACGGAAACGAATAGCAATAGTTGGAGTTGGTTTAATTGGCGGTTCACTCGCCATTCAGTTGCATGAGAAAAAAATCTCATCAAGATTGATTGGTGTGGATACCAATAAAGATCATGAAGCGAAAGCATTGGAACTTGAACTGGTGGATGAAGTATTATCAATGGATGAAGCCATTGCACAGAGTGATGTGATTATTCTGGCCATACCTGTTGATACAATGGTTGATTTGTTGCCATCCATTCTTGATAAAGTTGATCAGCAGATTGTGATTGATCTGGGCTCTACGAAATCTCAATTGTCTGAAGCAGTGGCCAATCATCCTAAGCGGGGAAGATATGTTGCAACACATCCCATGTGGGGTACAGAGTACAGCGGTCCGGCTGCTGCAGTGCGTGGAGCTTATGAAAACAAAGCGGTTATCATTTGCAATGAAGAAGACAGTGATGCAGATGCATTGGAGTGGACCAAAGAGATGTATAAAAAAATAGGCATGCATTTGTTAAACATGGAAGCAAAGGCACATGATCTGCATGCAGCATATGTGAGTCATATTTCACATATCACTTCTTTTGCATTAGCCAACACAGTATTGGAAAAAGAAAAAGAAGACAACGCCATTTTTGAACTGGCCAGTGCAGGTTTTGAAAGTACGGTGCGTTTGGCCAAGAGTAATCCTGCTATGTGGGTGCCCATCTTCTTACAGAATAAAGTGAATGTGCTGGATGTATTGAATGAACATATTGAACAATTAAAAAAATTCAGAGACAGCATCAGGGATGATAATGGAAATGATTTGAAAGAGTTAATTGAACATGCCAATAAAATAAAACACATTTTAAAATGATGTTTCGGGAAGCAGTGGTAAATGATATTGAGCAGATACAAGTTGTACGCAATGCTGTAAAAGAAAATGTATTAACTAATCCTGCGTTGGTTCCTGATAAAGATGTGCAAGATTATATTACAAGGAGAGGCAAAGGTTGGGTTTGTGTAATAGATAACGTTGTGGTTGGTTTTGCCATTGCTGATTTAGTTGATCATAATATCTGGGCTTTGTTTGTTGATCCAACATACGATGCAAAAGGAATTGGTAAAGAGCTGCACAAGCTCATGCTCGACTGGTACTTTTCGGAAACTGATGAAACAGTGTGGTTGAGTACAGGTCCGGGTACAAGAGCTGAATCGTTTTACCGAAAGCAGGGATGGAATGAAGTGGGTGCGTATGGAAAAGGAGAGATAAAATTTGAAATGACGGAACAACGATTTAGAGTCATGAATAATGATTGTTGAATGATGCGTGGGTGAGCAAACGGAGTGGTTATCCCCTCCGAGGAGGGGTGGCAGATTGCAGCACATAAACAATGATTGACAAGGGTGGGTAAATATGAAACGAAAAATCATTCCATACACACAGCAAGCATTGGAGTATGCAAAACTCCTTCGACAGAATATGACTTATTCGGAAGTAAAGTTGTGGATGGAATTAAGTAACGGTGGAATGATGGGCTATGATTTTGACCGACAAAAACCCATGCTGAATTATATCGTTGATTTTTATTGTAAAGAATTAATGCTTGCAATTGAAGTGGATGGAGTGACACATGAAGATGAAAAAGTGATATTGAAAGATCCGAATCGTCAAGATGAAATAGAAATGTATGGAGTTTCATTTCTTCGGTTTAATGCGTTGGATGTTGTTCATGATATGAAAAATATATTAAGAACAATTGAAAATTGGATTTTTGAATTTGAAGA
>JBKJNM010000047.1:0-6510 GCA_046593655.1 Lacibacter sp.
CTGCTGCTGAAATGAAACACGGACCCATCGCATTGGTTGATGAGCATCTGCCTGTTGTATTTGTTGCAACGAAAGATGCCTACTATGATAAGATCGTCAGCAATATCCAGGAAATTAAAGCACGCAAAGGACAAGTGATTGCCGTGATAACCGAAAACGATGAAACCATTCCTGCCATGAGCAATGATATCATGATTGTTCCTGAAGCAGATGAAATTGTTGCACCGATGTTGAGCACCATTCCATTACAACTCCTCTCCTATTATATTGGTGTTGCAAAAGGATTGGATGTAGATAAACCGAGGAATTTAGCAAAGAGTGTTACGGTAGAATAGTTAATAATAAAGTTAAAGAGTTTGTAGTTTGTAGTATATGGTTCAATCTCATACATCATCAGTTTGATGTTGTATGCTTAAAGTGTCCCTCCTGTAACTACAAACTAAAAACTACAAACTACAAACTGAATTATGAATCCAATTATAAAAAAACCAATAGCTGAAATTGGTTACAACTTTATTCCGAAAGAATATCTTCCTAAAGGGAAAGATGAATACTATCTCCGCAAGAAACAAAACCGCAGCGGCATCAAATACCGCAAACTCACCGCATTCGAAAAAGAGGTACTGATAAGGAACAGAAATACATCCGATAATTGGAATCAACTTCTGGTATCGGATTCTTTTAACCCTGAGCTGGTGCAGAATTGTAAATTTTTTGGGTTGGTTCGTATTGCCAAATTAGAACCTTATACACTTGAATTTCATGCCGTAAAGTTGCGGGTGGGGTTGTACAACAGTACCATCATCAGTTGCGACTTTGGTGATAATGTAGTCATTGATAATGTGAATTACCTTTCCCATTACATCATTGGTAACGAAGTAATCATTACCAATGTACATGAAATGGGCACTACTAACTATGCAAAATTTGGTAATGGTATTTTGAAACAGGGCGAAGCAGAAAATATCCGCATCTGGCTGGAAGTGTGTAATGAAAATGCAGGACGTAAAATCATTCCATTCAACGGGATGCTTCCTGCTGATGCCTGGCTATGGAGCAGGAACAGGGATAATGCAGCATTGCAACAAAAACTAAAAAAGTTTACAGAATTAAAATTTGATAAACTGCGTGGTTACTATGGAAAAGTAGGCGACAGAACAGTGATCAAGAGTTGTGCTATTATAAAAGATGTATGGATCGGTACCGATGCCTATTTAAAAGGAGCCAACAAACTGAAAAACCTAACCATCAATTCTTCCCCCGGTGCCACTACGCAGGTTGGTGAAGGTTGTGAACTGGTGAATGGAATTATTGGTGAAGGTTGCCGTGTGTTTTATGGCGTGAAAGCTGTACGTTTTTATATGGCTTCGCATTCACAATTAAAATATGGTGCAAGATTGATCAACTCTTATCTTGGTAACAATGCAACGATTTCCTGTTGTGAGGTACTGAATTCATTGATCTTTCCTGCGCATGAACAGCATCATAACAATTCTTTTTTATGTGCTGCAACCGTCATGGGCCAAAGCAATATTGCTGCCGGTGCAACATTAGGCAGCAACCACAATAGCCGGAGTGCTGATGGTGAATTGATTGCTGGCAGGGGTTTTTGGCCGGGGCTATGTGTAAGCATTAAACACAATACAAAATTTGCAACATATACATTACTCGCAAAAGGCGATTATCCTTCCGAACTGAATATTCCTATTCCCTTTTCGTTAGTAAGTAATGATGAAAGTAATAATCAATTGAATGTTATGCCGGGTTATTGGATGATGTACAATATGTATGCCCTCTCCCGCAACGCATGGAAGTATGTTGACCGTGACAGGCGAACTGATAAATCGCAAACATTAGAATATGATTTTCTTGCCCCGGATAGTGTGAATGAAATTTTTGATTCATTACAATTAATGGAAATTTTTACAGGAAAAGCGCTGCTGCAAAAACAGCATCCGGGTATTATTTTTTCAGATGATGATTGTATCAAAGCCGGTAAAAAAGCTTTTGATATAAATGATGAGCAATTGAATGGGTTGGAGATAGTGGCCGATGGTTTTGAGAACAGTAACCGCAAAGTGCTGTTGCTGAAAGTTGAACGAAGCTATACACTTTTTAAAGAGTTGATTGTTTACTATGCAATGGAACAAGTGTTGAAACTGGTTACTTCAAACAAACTGAAATCTTTTGATGAACTGCTTCGGCATATACCCAAAAAACAAAAAAGAGGCAACTGGATCAATGCAGGTGGGCAATTAATTGAAGACTTTGAATTTGAACAGCTCAAAGAAAAAATTGTAAGTAATAAAATAAAGAACTGGGATACCGTTCATGCATTCTACAAAACCCAGAGTGCAGTATACAACAACCGAAAACTATCTCATGCATTGGCCTCATTATCTGAATTGACAGGAAACAAACAACTCAACAAAGATTTTTTCAAAACTTATTTGCAGCAATACATGCATACGAAAGAGTGGATGGTAAAAGGAATTTTTGATTCAAGGGCAAAAGATTACAGCAACCCCTTTCGTAAAATGGTTTATGAAACAGAGGGAGAAATGAATAGGATTACCGGAAGTCTCAAAGACAATTCATTTATCCTGCAGCAGCAACAAGAATTGAAAACAACCAAGGCAATGGTGAAGAAAATAATGAAACAATTTGCACTGTAAATGATTTATAAAAAAGCAGCTACTTTGCTGAAGCGGCTTTCTATGATCATTTGATTTTTTTTATTCTCCCCAAATATTATCTTTTCCATCGATCCATTCCTTCACTAATTCTGTAGTTACTGATTTAGGTCTTTCTAATGGAAACGCTAAAGCCCTGTCCCAGCAAAGACTTGCCAATACACCCAATGCACGGCTTACTGCAAACAACACGGTATAATATTCATATTCAACCATACCATAATGTACCAACAAGGCCCCACTGTGAGCATCTACATTCGGCCATGGGTTTTTAATTTTTCCCATGGATTCCAAAATGGGTGGAACGGCTTCATAAATATTCCATACAGTTTGTACTAATGCATCATCGGGCATATGCTTTTTACCAAATTCCATTTGTGCTGTAAACCGGGGATCAGTTTTGCGTAATACAGCATGGCCATAGCCCGGCACCACTTTGCCTTCACTCAATGTTTTCTTTACATATTCACTGATCTGCTCTTTATCGGGAGTTTCTGTATCAAGTGATTTTCTCATTTCAAAAATCCATTTGATCACTTCCTGGTTAGCCAGGCCGTGTAAAGGACCGGCTAATCCATTCATACCAGCAGCATAACTTAAATAAGGATCGCTTAATGCAGAGCCCACCAAATGTGTTGTATGTGCTGATACGTTTCCTCCTTCATGATCGGCATGAATGGTCATATATAAACGCATCAATTCTTTGAACCCTTCATCTTCAAAACCCAGCATATGAGCAAGGTTACCAGCCCAATCCAGCAATCCATTGGGTTGAATATGTTCACTGAACTTATACTTACGGCGATAGACATACGCTGCAATACGGGGCAGCCTTGCTATCAGATCCATACTGTCGTCATAGATCGCATTCCAGTAATCTTTTTTATTAAGTCCCTTTGCATATTCCTTTGCAAAATTTCCTTCTGTTTGCAACGCCATCACACCCGTTACAAACATGGTCATGGGATGAGCATAGAGTGGCAATGAATCAATTGCTGCAAATACATGGCTTGGCACATGACTGCGGCGCTGCCATACATTGGTAATATGGTTGGCATCTTCCTCTGTTGGCAATTCGCCAATCAGCATTAAATAAAACAACCCTTCGGGTAAAGGCTCACCCCCTTCTTTAGCTTTTGGAAGTTTTTCCTGTAATTCCGGAATAGTATAACCACGAAAACGAATTCCTTCCTTGGAGTCGAGTAAAGAAGTTTCCGTCACCAATCCGGTAATACCACGCATCCCCTGGTAAATCTGTGCAAGGGTTACTTCACCAATTACTTTGCTGCCATGTTCTTTCAGCAAATCTTTAATTTCAGTACCGGCCACATCGGCTTTAGCCTTGAACTTGTCCTTAAGGATTCCCATGTTTTGATCGTTTGTTTAGATATGTTGATTGGTGAATGCTGTATTGAAATCAGCCATTGCTTCAAAGGTAACCAAACAACTGTTTAACTAACACTCAGCCATATGAAAAGTTGATGAAGTTGTTTTTATTTAGGGGCCTTCCGATATAAAATCAAGGCTACGAGGGCGAAAATAAAATTTGGAATCCATGCTGCAATGATGGGTGGTAAATTTCCCTTGGTAGAAAACACCATCGAAAACTTATCGCAGATAATAAAACTCACTCCTATTATAAATGCCAGTGCCAGGTGAAAACCGCTGCCACCCCTTA
Source organism: Lacibacter sp. (assembly GCA_046593655.1). Taxonomy (GTDB): domain Bacteria; phylum Bacteroidota; class Bacteroidia; order Chitinophagales; family Chitinophagaceae; genus Lacibacter. Next base: position 4,372 of record JBKJNM010000047.1, read on the forward strand.
TTTTCCGGCACGCAAGGATGGCTGCAATCATCGTCATGATAATTACAGAAACAGCGCTTGAATCCCTCCGGTAGCGTTCAAACTTTGTTGCATTGATGGTTTCGGATCCACGGATCTCTTCTTGTTTAATGAGCCTGTTGAGTGCGGGGGTTTTTAATTTGTCTTTTTTGTATTCATCTTCAGAAATATCAGCCGGACGATAGCCCAATGTTAGATAATGAGTGGGCAGGATCTTTACCTCTTCTTTGATGCCATTGATTTTTCTTTCAATTGCATTTTCCAGTCTCCATTGTTTTTTGGCTGTGTCCCATGTAATTGTTTCGGTGCGAAGATTATACACTACTTCGTTGCCCTGAATTTTTTCAAGAAAAAAACCATTCCCCACTTTTGAAGTGGTATCATAACTCCGCATACCGGCATATGTGAACGTATCCACACGGAAATGAAGATTATTTATATACTGCCCTTTCTGTTTGTTGATATTGCCCATATCAACATAACGGTTTTCAAAATCGGTGCGGATAATATTGGCGACAGGTACCACAAAATGGTTGGCGAGCCCTAATCCTGCAGCCAGGAAAATTCCCCCAATCCAATAAGGACGAAGGAAACGGTTTAAACTCATTCCAATACTGAGCATAGCCAACACTTCGCTTCTACCTGCAAGTTTTGAAGTAAAAAACACCACTGCTATTAATACAAAAACAGGAAACAGCAGACTGATGATATGCGGCAGAAAACCATAATAATATTCTGTGACTATTTGGGTGAACCCGAGGTTGCTCTTTACAAAATCTTCACTTTTTTCACTGGCATCAATAGCCAATGTGATCATGCTGAATATCAACAACAGGAAAACAAATGTTTTGAGAAATGATTTTAATATGTACCAATCGAGAGTTTTCATCAATGGGTGCAAAGTAAGGATAGAAATTGGAAAAGAAATTGTTAAGGGGATCGCCAAAAGTAAATGCTATCAACTTTACAACCTTGTCTTCATCACTTCCACCATCTCCTTTTTCCAACTAACAAAATCGCCGGCTATAATATGTTGCCGGGCCTGCTTCACCAACCATAAATAGAAAGCAAGATTGTGCACACTTGCAATGGTGAGCCCGGTGATTTCTTTAGCTTTGATGAGATGACGGAGATAAGCTTTACTGTAATAATTACTTAGTTCACAATCTATTCCATCATCCAATACGGAGAAATCTTTTTCCCATTTCTTGTTATCAATATTAATCACTCCTTTACTGGTAAACAGCATCGCATTGCGACCGTTTCTAGTTGGCATTACACAATCAAACATATCAACACCCAATGCAATACATTCTAAAATATTCCATGGTGTTCCAACACCCATTAAGTAACGTGGTTTTTGTTCCGGCAATTCATCACAGCACAATTCAGTAAATTCATACATCATTTCTTCAGGTTCTCCTACACTTAAACCGCCAATGGCACAACCTGTAAGATTGGCGTTAGCCATATACTGCGAGGATGCAGTGCGGAGATCTTTATACGTACTACCCTGTACAATGGGAAACAGGTTTTGTGTGTATCCATATTTATCAGGTGTTTCATTGAAATGCCTGATGCAACGATCGAGCCAGCGATGCGTAAGTTCCATCGACGTTTTTGCATAGTTATAATCGCTGGAGTAAGGCGGGCATTCATCAAAAGCCATCACAATATCAGCACCAATGATTCGCTGAATATCCATGACACTTTCCGGAGTAAATAAATGTTTGCTTCCATCAATATGACTTTGGAACAGCACTCCTTCTTCGTTGATCTTTCTGTTGGCTGCTAAAGAAAAAACCTGGTAGCCACCACTATCAGTTAATATGGGTTTATCCCATCCGTTGAATTGATGTAACCCTCCTGCTGCTTCCAGCACTTCTGTTCCGGGGCGCAGGTACAGGTGATATGTATTCCCTAAAATAATTTCAGCCTTCACCTCTTTTTTCAACTGTTCAATTGTAAGCGCTTTTACACTTCCAGCTGTACCAACAGGCATGAAGATGGGTGTTTGAATAATGCCATGATCTGTTGATATTTCTCCTGCCCTTGCTTTCGAAAGGGTATCAGTATGTTGCAATTGAAATTGTAAAGCCGCCATAAGGGCGCAAAGATAGG